>JAITFE010000135.1 GCA_031281585.1 Bifidobacteriaceae bacterium
TCCACCGCTCAAACGACCAAGACAACCAAGGCGGCCGCCGATACAACCAAATCTGGGATAGGTCCGCACCCCAGACAACCCAGGTCCCACACGCCCACCAACAAAACTGACGCGCACCCGGGGAGCCTGGCTTTGGTGGCGCCCGCCGTTACCCTGGGCTTGACGCTGGCGCCTCGGATAGCGCAGGTGTTCCGCGCGTCTTTGTTGGAAACGGCCACCCAAGAGCACGTGCGCGCGGCTTGGCTCAAGGAGATCTCGCTCAGGCACCTGCGCTGGCGGCACATTTCCGCCAATTCTCTGGGGCCCGTGTCAAGTGTGATCGGACTGGAGTTGGGCGGCCTTTTGGGCGGCGCGGTCATTACGGAGTCGCTGTTCAATTGGCCGGGAGTCGGCACCGTCACGGTCCAGGCGATCGAATACAAGGATTACCCCGTCGTAGTTGCGGCCGTGGTCGCCATAGCCGCATTGTTCATAGCCATCAACACCGCGGTGGACCTGGTCAATCGCCGTCTTGATCCGAGGACGGCGGTTAGCCTGTGAACCGCTCGTGGACAAAACTAGGTGTTGGCCTGGCCCTTGTGATTCTTCTCCTTGTGGTCTCCGCGTTGGCTCCCTGGTTGGCGCCGCATAACCCGGAGGAGATGAACCTGCTGGGACGCTACGCGCCGCCGTCGGCCGAGTTTCCTTTTGGGACCGACGACCTGGGGCGTTGCGTCCTTTCACGGGTCATCTGGGGCGGTCGGCCGGTGTTGGCGGTCACCGTGGCGGCCACCGCGCTCTCAGTCGCGGCGGGCGTGATCCTGGGCGCCCTGACAGTGGGCAATCGCTGGCTGGATATCGTTCTGACGCGTTTGGCCGACGTCCAACTGTCGATCCCGGGTCTGGTCCTCGCGCTATTGGCTGTGACGCTGCTGGGCACCAGCTTGGTGAACATAGTCGTGGTGCTGGCGTTGACGGCGTGGCCGCTGCACTTCCGGGTCGTTCGGACCCATTGCCGGATGGTCAAACGGCTCCCGTTCGACGAGGCGTCGGTGCTGGCGGGAACCAAGTGGCCGCGCCGCGCGATCGACAACTATCTGCCCGGGATCGCGTCGGTGCTGGCGGCCACGGTCGGGGTCAACGCCGCAGGGTCCGCCTTGGCCACGGCAGGACTGAGCTATTTGGGGCTGGGCGTCACCCAAGCCGACTGGGGACACATGATCGCCGCGACTAAAGGCCATTTGGCCGATGCCGTGTGGGCGCCCGGGTTTCCCTCCCTCGCCTTGGTGGCCCTGCTGTTGGGCATCCAGTTGATCGCCGCGAACCGCTCTGGGGCGGCGCTCGTCATTGGAACGGAGAAGACATGAGTGTTGCATTGTCGCCGGCCGCTGGCCGGCTAGGCGCGGCCGATCTTCCGCCGCGCGGCTTGCTGCAGGTGGAGGGGCTGTCGGTGGTTGCCGTCAAACGGGACGGAACTAAGGCTTTTCTGGTCGACAACCTGTCGTTTGCCGTGGCCGCCGGTTCGACCCACGGGCTGGTGGGCGACTCGGGCTCCGGAAAGTCGATGACGGCCAACGCGATCGCCGGCATCCTGCCGCCACCGCTAAGGGCCACGGGTTCGGTGGTGCTGAATGGCTTGTCAATCCTGGGGGAGGTCGGTGAACTGGCCAGGCTTCACCGCGCGCAGCGCCTCGGTTTCGTCTTCCAAAACCCGAAGGCGGCTTTGAATCCGAGGCTGCCCATTGGGACGCAGCTTCGCGAGGCCCTCGCGCCGGGTGACCGGCGGTCCACGGCGACGGCGTTGAAACGGGTGATAGGGCTGTTGGACGAGGTCCGCTTGCCGAACGCGGCTCAGCGGTTGACCGCCTATCCGCACGAATTGTCCGGCGGGCTGGCTCAACGTGTTGTGATCGCGTTGGCCCTGGCGCGCGACCCGTCGCTCTTGATCGCGGACGAACCGACCACGGCTTTGGACACGACCATCCAAAAGCAGATTCTGGACCTTGTCGACCAGTTGCGGCGGGAGCGAGGTCTGGGCGTCCTGTTGATCACGCATGACATTGGGATCGTGGCGGACCGCGCCGACAGGCTAACCGTGCTGGAAGACGGCCGGGCGGCGGAACAGGGGGACACAGGCGCCCTCTTGATTCGCGGCGCGGCGCGCTCGCCGGTCACACGCGCCTTGGTTTCGGGCTCGATCGGGTTGGCGCGAGTGAGCACGCCGCCCGTGGACGGTTCTGCGGCTGAGAGTGAAGACGTGTATGTGGTGTCTGACGCTCGCCGGTCTTTCGACACGAAAGGCCGGCGAGCCAGCCACGTCACCGCGCTGGACGGCGTCAATCTGACAATCCAGAGTGGCAAGTCGGTGGGGATCGTGGGCGAATCCGGCTCGGGGAAGACAACGCTGGCGCGGGTCTTGGTGGGTTTGGAACGCCTCGACGGCGGATCGGTGACTTACATGGGGCAACCCCTGGGACAGCTGTTGGGGAGAAGCCGCAAGGCTTGGCGGGCGGAGGTGCAGTTTGTCAACCAGGATCCGTGGGCCGCGCTCAACCCTCGCAGGAAGCTGGGACATTCGATAGCGGAGCCGCTGGCGGCAGGCGGTTGGAACGCCACCGCCAGAGCTGAACGTGTGAGCGAGGTGATGGCAGCGGTCGGGCTTGAAGCCGACCTGGCAAACCGGTTTCCGGGGCAGTTGTCCGGCGGGCAACTCCAGCGAGGTGTCATAGCGCTCGCCCTGACCCTGCGTCCAAAGGTGCTGATCGCCGACGAACCGGTCGCTTCGCTTGACGTGACGGTGCAAGCCAGGGTGATCGCCCTCTTGGAGGAGCTCCGCGACCAGTTTGGCCTCACCTATGTGCTCATCTCGCACGACTTGAGAATTGTGCGGCGCCTTTGCCTCGAGGTCGTTGTGATGACCGAAGGCCGCGTGGTCGAACGCGGCCCGGTCGGAAGGGTCCTCAATGCCCCGAGTCATCCCTATACCCGCAAGCTCGTGGACGCGGTCCCAGGACTGGGCCTCGCCACCACTCAGAAAGGAAACTCCACACCATGATGAACAAAACGATTCGCGGCAGACTCCGTCTGCCTGTGGCGACCGCCCTGGCCGCCGCCTTAGCCTTGAGCCTGGCCGCGTGCAACGAGGAGCCGAACAAGCCCGCGGCGGCAACGGGCGGCGCGGAAAGCCCCGGCCAAAACACCGATCGGGAAGTTGTAATCGCCTCCTATGCCGGATGGACGTCGCTTGATCCGGCGATCGGAGGCGGAATCCGGGACCTCAGCTTGCTCAGGTCGCTCTATTCGGCTTTGACGCAAACGGACAATCAAGGACGACTGCAACCGGACGCCGCGACCAGTTGGGAGCGCACGGAAGACAACGTCTGGCGGTTCGCCCTCCGCCAGGGGTTGGTGTTCCCGAACGGCGAAAAGCTGGACGCGGCCAATGTGGTCTGGAACCTGAACCGGCAACTCCACGACACCCCCAAGCCGGGCAACTGGATTTCGGCCTCAATCAGCAACATCACCGACATTCAGGCTGACGGCGACTATGCGGTGCTGGTCAGCACGGAAGAGCCGGATCTGCTGCTGCCGCAGCGGCTGAGCGGCATCTACCTGGTGTCGAAAGAGTTCGCGGCCAGCCACGATTTGAACACTGAAGCGCTGGGCACTGGTCCCTACGACCTGGTCAGCTTCGCCCCGGATTCGGAGGTCACTCTCAAAGCCAAACCCGAGTACTACGCGGGGGCCGCCGCTTTTCAGAACGTTCGCTTTGTGGTCACGCCGGACGTGGCCAACAAAATCAATGCGCTGAAGACCGGTGAGGTGGACCTCGCCAACATCATTGACCCGGCCGATTTCGAAGGACTTGAGCAGGCGGGCCTGGTGACGGGTTCGGTACCCTCCGCGCGGATCTATCTCCTGACGGTCAACACCAATATCAAGCCGTTGGACGACGTGCGGGTGCGCCAAGCCATTTCTCTGGCGATTGATCGGGAGTCCATCATTGAATCGCTCCTCTCAGGCTTGGTCGACCCGGCGCTGAACCAAAACATCTCGGCGGTGTATGACGCCTACAACGATGAGCTGGGCTTTCCGGAATACGACCCGGCCAAAGCCAAGGACCTGCTCAAGCAGGCGGGCGTGGATGACGGTTTCGAGGTCGAGATCATCTCCTCCCAAGGCGGGTCGATCGCGAATGAACAGATCATCCAGGTGATCGGGCAGCAGTTGGGGGAGATCGGGATCACCGCCAAGGTCTCCACGCCGCCCTCGTCCGTGTTGATGGAGCGCCTCACCAGTGGCGAGACGGCGGCGGGGCTGACGCATATCGGCTTTATCGACACCGCCATAGTCGCGGGGGAGACTCTGAGGTACATAGGCGGCACGCACAGCCAATCCTGGACGGACGTGGCACCCGGTTACGACGAGGCGGTGGCGGCCGCTCGAAGCGCCAACACCGAAGAAGAGAAGGTTCAGTCCATAAAGGACGCGACTCAAGCGGCTCTGGACAACCAACAGACGATTTACCTTTGGCCAATCGCAGCGACCTACGCACACGCCAAGGACCTCAAATGGCAGGCCCGACCCGACGACTACATCCTGCCGTATGAGATCAAGGCCCTCTGACGCGTCCGCGCCCTTCACCAACCATCTATGAAAAGAGGAAGAAACCATGCCTTTGAGCGAATTAGCTGATTACATACCCTTCAAACGTGAGTTGCTGGCAACGCCTTCAGGGCCATCCGATCTGAAGCTCGCCGCCCGTGTGTCGGTCGAAGGAAGAGCCGGTGTGCGCAAAATCCGGATCCGGGACCACCTGATCGTGTCCGATGTCCGGCATGTCGGCGGCGGTTCGGACCTTGGGCCGATTCCCGGCGAATTGGGGTTGGCGGCCCTGGCGGGCTGCTTGAGCCACGGCTATGTCATCCAAATTGCCAAACGTGGCTACGAACTGCGCAAACTCGAAGTGGCGGTGGAGGAGGAGCCCACCCCTGACGGCTTCGACACCCCAATTGGGCTGGTCTACCACGTGACCGTGGACACTGACGCCCCCGAGGCCGAGCTTAAGGAGATTTTCGATGTTGTGGCGGAGAAGAGTTTTGTGCACAGGCTGCTGGCCGCCCCGACTTCCATTCGGGGTGGAATCACCAACGAGCGACAGGACGCTCGGTGAACGCCCCGGCCCGACCGGCCGCCGACTACCCTTACCTGTTGCGAGGGCTGGACTTGCCGGACCACTTGACGGCGCGGGCGGAGGCCGCCAAGGCCGCCCTCCGTCCTGACGTTGACGCGCGCGAGGTGGCCGGTGGCGCGCCCGAATTTGAAAAGCAGGTCTTGCGGGACAACGGGCTGCTGATCGGACCGTGGGCGGATGGCGGACCCGAAACATGGGGTGAACTCTATGGGGTTCTCGCTGAAGTCGGCACCGTCGATCCGTCAGCGGCTTGGCTGGCGGGGTACCACCACCAGCATGTCTTGTTGCTAATCGAATCAGGTAATGAGGCATTGGCCCAGTGGGCGGTCAGGGAAACCGTCGCCAACGGCTGGCTGTGGTCGGGCGCCAATCATCCCTCCGGTCAAAGCGAGAGCACGGTGGTCCAAGTCGAGGGCGGCTGGCTGCTCAACGGGCGGAAGGATTTCGCCACCGGCAGCTTGGTGGGAGATCAATTCATCATCCAAGAGCGTTTTCCAACGGAGGCGGAGCCCAAACGGCGCGTGGCCTTGGTGGTGGACGGCCACTCGCCCGGACTCGTCCCCTTGAACAATTGGGAAGGCATCGGCATTGTCCGGTCGTCCTCGAACTCCATCGAACTGCGCGATGTGTTTGTGCCGGAGAGCAAGTTCATCAAGTTCAGTTCGCTCGAGTCGGGGCCGCCGCTGGTGTCTGAAACAGCGGCATCGCCGGCGTTTCAGCTGATGTTCGTCAATGTCTACCTGGGCATTGTGATCGGCGTGCTCAGGCGGGCCTACGACTTCCTGCACGGTGACAACGCCGGCCAACCTGACCGGCGCCTTTCACTCAGCCAGGTGCAGGAGATCTTCGGCGAATTGGTCGGCCAAGCGGGCTTGCTGCGTTCGGGGCTGCTCTACGCGAACGAGAGCCTGGACCGGTATCTCAAGGCGCCCGGCGACGCGCGAGCCGTCGACCGCCTGAACCTTGACGTCGCGGCCTTGAAAACGCCCGCCCATCAAATTGTTGTGGACGCCACCACCAAGATCTTCGAAACGGTTGGTTCGCGTGGCGCCGTCAATAGCACTGGTTTCGACCGCTATTGGCGGGACGCTCGCCATCACACTTTGCATGGCGAACAGCGAGCGGCCTACCGGAACCTGGGAGTCCACGCCCTCGCGGTTTCTCAGCCCTGAGCGTGGCCAACGGACCAAGTGGACGCCCAATCCATCTCATCAACCAGCAAGGAAGACAAATGCCAACACTCAATCGCGCCGACCTCTCGGCCGCCATCCGCAACCGGTTTGCCATCCGCGAATACGACAAAGACAATCCCGTCAGCCCGCAAGACCTCGATTTCATCCTGGAGGCGGCGCACTTGGCGCCCTCCTCGATGGGCCTTCAACACTGGAACCTGTTGGTGATCACCGATCACGCCCTGTGGGACAAGCTCAAGCCCGTGGCGGGTGGCCTGCACAACTCCCTGGACGGCGCCAGCCACCTGGTCATTTTCACGGTGGTGGCGCCTGATCGATTGCGGCCGGGCGGCGAGCACACCCTGGGCCTTTGGCGAGCTTGGGGGCATAAGGGCGAAAGCCTTGAGCGGCGTCGCAGCAACTTGGAGGCTTTTCTGCGGGAGAACCACAAGATCCGAACTGATCGCGAGGTTATCGACTGGGCCGCGCGTCAGGCTTACATCGCGTTGGGCAGTTTGATCCAAGCGGCAGCCCTGGTGGGGGTCGACAGTTGCGCCATCGAGGGTTGGGTCCCGGCCGAGGTCAACCGGGTGTTGAGCGAGGCCGGAGTCATCGACCTCAGCCACGAGCTCGCGGTTGTCGGGGTGGTCTTGGGCCACCGCGCCGGCCCTCCGGACCATGAGCGCCGCCGCCGCCCAAAGGACGAGGTGATTCGTTTCGTCCGCGGGGCCTGACAAAGAATCAGGCGGCCGCCCGCCGTGCTCCTTTCCGGGTGTGGTCCCCAGGCCGGTGGTAATGTCCAACACGTGCAAACTCCCCCGGACGCCTTCCGCTTCCGGTCAGGTTTCGCCTGCATTGATTTGACGGCCACTTTCGCCTGGCATGGACGGCTGAGCGGTCAGGACCGCCTGGCCCGCCCGGCTGACCTAGAGGCGTGGCTCGCCGCCAGCCCACTCGGTCCCACGGTGAGCGCCGCCACCGAGGACGACCTGAAATTGGCCCGCGAACTGCGTGGGGCCATTTACCAGTTGGCTTCGGCACCGCACTTTGGCCGCGCTGTCAACGCACGCGACGTGGAGTACCTGAACGCCGCCGCCGGGGAGCCGGTGCGGGGTCCAAGGTTGGTCGGGGATGGCTCGCCCTTCCAGACTGCGGACATCGACGCGCCAAGGGAAATGCTCGGCGTGCTGGCACAGCAAGCGGTTCGCCTGCTCGGCGGCCCGCTGCAGGGGCGCATCAAGGAATGCGCTTATCCGCCGTGCTGGTGGTTGTTTGTGGATCGATCACGGTCAGCCAACCGCCGGTGGTGTTGTTTGCAGTGCGGGCAGCGGGTCGCTTCACGCAACTACCGGTCCCGCCGCCACGGCCGACAACCTGCTGCGGGCGCGTAAACGACGAAAACGGGGACGGTACCTATTTCCGGCTCGCCGGAAATAGGTACCGTCCCCGTTTTCCGGTTCTTAGGCGTTGGCGGCGCGCGTTAGGGCCTGGTCCAGGTCTGCCCACAGGTCGTCCACGTTTTCGATGCCGACCGACAGGCGGATCAGGCCTTCCGGGACGTCGATGAACTCGCCGGGCCAGCGCCGCCGGCGCTCCAGCATCGATTCGACCCCGCCCAGGGAAGTGGCCGGCGCCCAAGACTTGGTCTGCGCGGCCACGGCGTCCGCCGCCTTCGCGCCCCCTGCCAGCTCAATCGAGATGATGCACCCGAAGCCCGTCATCTGGCCCTTGGCCGTGGCGTGGCCGGGATGCGAGGCCAGCGACGGATGAATGACCCGCTCGACTGCGGCGTGCGACTCGAGCCGCCGCGCCAGGGTGGCGGCCGAGGCGTTCGACCGCTCGGTTCGCAAAGCCAGGGTCCTAAGGCCGCGCAGGAGCAGGAAACCGTCGAACGCGGACGGGGTGGCTCCGCGAATCCGGCGGAAGTCCCGCAAGGCGGTGTCCTGGTCCGCTGATCCCGCCACCGCGGCCCCCAGAATCAGGTCGCTGTGGCCGCCCAGGCACTTGGAGGCCGAATGGACCACCACGTCCGCGCCCCAGTCGAGGGGCCGCTGGCCCAACGGGGTGGCAATCGTGTTGTCGACCGCCACAATCGCGCCGACCTCGTGCGCGGCGGCCACCAGCGCGGGGCCGTCGGCGATCTCCAGCAGCGGGTTGGTCGGCGTCTCGATCCAGAGCATCGCGGCCGGGGCGCTTCCCTCGCCGCCGGCCAGCGCCGCGATCACGTCTTCGGTGCGGTCGATCGGCAGGGTGGACAGCCGGATGCGCCCGTGGGAGGCGAGTTCGCGGGCCAGGGCCAAGGTGCCGTTGTAGGCGTGCGACGGCATCACCAGGCGCCCGCCCATTGGCATCAGCGAGAAGGCGGCGTCGATCGCGGCCATGCCGGATGAGAACAACACCGCGTCGTGCGGGCCGCCCTCGAGCAGGCCGATCACCTGTTCGGTCGGGTGGTTGGAGGGATTGTCATAACGGGCGTAGGACGGCTCCCGCTCGCCCGGAATGCCTCTCGAAATAAAAGTGGAACTGAACAGCACCGGGGGATTCACAGGTTCGCCCTGCTCCCATTCGGGCCTGCCGGCGGCTACCACCGCCGTGTCGGGGGACAAATCCGCATAGAAACTACGGGCAAGTGCCATGACTGTAGAGTCTACGGCCGTCCCGGCGGGCGAAACGAGGCAACAGATAACAAAACGGCCACGGCTTGCGGGGCTGCCAGACGGCATCGGCGGACCGGGCGGACTGAGCGGACCAGACGGCATCGGCGGACTCGGCGGACTTGGCGGCCGTTCGGCGTTGTTCGCTGACGGCTCCGCCCGGCGCGAACGGTTGACGACCGCCAGACGTGGGCGCGCTGTTACGGTATTTGGCATGTGCGGAATCATTGGCTACGTGGGCCCGGTCGACTCGGGACGCCCGCTGGAGGTGGCGCGCGAGGCCCTGGCGCGGCTGCAATACCGGGGCTATGACTCCGCCGGGATTGTGGTGGCGAACGCGCGGGGCCTGCACTTTGTGAAGAAGGCCGGCAAACTGTCCGTGCTTGAGGAGGCGTTGGAGGCCCAGCCCCTGCCCCCCGCGACGGCGGCGATTGGGCACACCCGTTGGGCCACCCACGGCGGCCCAACCGACGTCAACGCCCATCCGCACCTGAGCGAAGACGGCTCGGTGGCCGTGGTCCACAACGGCATCTTGGAGAACCACCAGGCGCTCCGCGCGGAACTGATGGGGGCGGGCGTCGCCTTCCAGTCGGAGACCGACACGGAAGTGGCCGCCCATCTGCTGGCCCGCGCCTATTCCGAACTGGGGGACCTGCCGGAGGCGATGCGGGCGGTGGCGCGGCGGCTCGAGGGCGCGTTCACGCTGCTGGCGGTGGCGGGGGACAATCCCCACCTGGTGGTCGGGGCCCGGCGCACGTCGCCGCTGGTGGTAGGACTGGGGGAGGGGGAGAACTTTCTCGGCTCGGACGTGGCCGCGTTTGTCGCCCAAACCGACCGGGCCCTCGAACTGGGCCAAGACCAGGTGGTCACCATCACCCCGACCAACGTGACCGTGACGGATTTCGACGGCCGGGCGGTCCAGCCGCGCGAGTTCACGGTGGACTGGGACGCCTCCGCGGCGGTCAAAGGCGGTTTCCCCACTTTCATGGACAAAGAGATCCACGACCAGCCGGACGCGGTGCGGGACACGCTGCTGGGCCGCCTGACGCCGAACGGCCAGTTGCAACTGGACGAATTGCGGGTGGACGAATCTCTGCTTCGGTCGGTGGACAAGATCGTGGTGATCGCCTGCGGCACCGCCGCCTACGCCGGCCATGTCGCCAAGTACGCCATTGAGCACTGGTGCCGCATCCCGGTCGAGGTCGAATTGGCGCACGAGTTCCGTTACCGGGACCCGGTGGTGGGCGCGAAGACGTTGGTGGTGGCGATCTCCCAGTCCGGGGAGACCATGGACACCATCATGGCCATCCGCCACGCCCGCGAGCAGGGCGCGAAGGTGATCGCGGTGGTCAACACCATGGGCTCGACGATCGCCCGTGAATCGGACGCCGCCCTTTACACGCACGCCGGGCCGGAGGTCGCGGTCGCGTCCACGAAGGCCTTCCTGGCGCAGATCACCGCCACCTACCTGCTGGGGCTTTACCTGGCCCAACTGCGCGGCACCATGTTCCCGGACGAGATCCGGTCCGTGCTGCGCGAACTTGAGGCCATGCCCGCCAAGGTGCAGCGGGTGATTGACGGCGAAGGCGCGATCAGGGCGCTGGCGGACCGGATGAAAGACGTCAGCTCGGTGCTTTTCCTGGGCCGGCATGTGGGCTATCCGGTGGCCATGGAGGGTGCCCTGAAGCTCAAAGAACTCGCCTACATCCACGCCGAGGGGTTCGCGGCGGGGGAGCTGAAACACGGCCCGATCGCCTTGATCGACCAGGGCCAGGCCGTGTTTGTGGTGGTGCCGAGCCCCAGGGGCCGCGACGTGCTCCACGACAAGGTTTTGTCCAACATCCAAGAGGTCCGCGCCCGCGGCGCCCGCACTTTGGTGGTGGCGGAGGAAGGCGACGACGCGGTGGCCCAGCACGCCGAAGCCGTCTTTTGGGTGCCGCAGACGCCCACGCTGCTGGCCCCGTTGGTGGCGGTGGTGCCGTTGCAGATCTTCGCGTGCGCGTTGGCCACGGCCAAAGGCTTGGACGTGGACCAGCCGCGCAACTTGGCCAAGTCGGTTACCGTCGAGTGACGGCCGGTTGGCCCGGCGGCGGCTGCCCGCGGCTCCGCCCCGCTTGGCGGTTTGCCCGCCTGGTCGTTCGGTTGTTCAATCGCAAAAGGGGGTAAACAGATGGGATTCGACGATGCCGCCGCGCTCGCTTGGGTGAACGGCCAGTTGACGCCCGCGGGGCAGGCGACCTTGCCCTTGCTGGACCACGGCATCACCGTGGGGGACGGGGTGTTCGAGGCGATAAAGGTGGTCAACGGCCGGGTTTTCGCGCTGACCAGGCATATTCGCCGGATGGCCCGCTCCGCCGCTGGGCTGGGGCTGGAGTTCCCCGGCGAGGACGTGGTTCGGCGCGTTGTGGCGGAGGTGGTGGAGGCGAACGCCGCCCTGCTGACCGGCCCCGCCGACGTCCTCAGGATCACCTTGACGGCGGGCAGGGGAGCCGTCGGGTCGTCCCGCGTGGCCGGCGCCCGGCCATCCCTGTTCGCGTTGGTCACCAGCCATGACCTGGAACCAGCCACTACCAGCGTGATCACCGTGCCGTTCACCCGCAATCCGCATGGCGCCCTGGCCGGGTTGAAGACCACTTCCTACGCCGAGAACGCCTTGGCGTTGGCGTTGGCCCAGGCCGCCGGCGCCTCCGAGGCGCTGTTCCCCAACACCGAGGGTCGGTTGACCGAGGGCACCGGGTCGAACGTCTTCCTGGTGTTGGACGGGCGGTTGGTCACCCCGCCGCTCGCCGACGGGCCGCTGGGCGGCGTGACCCGCGACCTGCTGCTGGAGTGGACGGACGCGGTCGAGGAGTCTGTGCCGATGGCCGCGTTACGGGAGGCGGAGGAGGTCTTCATCACTTCGACCGGGCGAAACGTGCAGGCGGTGGTGCAAATCGACGGCGTGGCGGCGGGTGGCGGCCGGCTCGGCCCGGTCACGCGCCGGGCGGCGGAGGCGTTCGCGGCGGGTCAGGCCCGCAGCTTTGACCCGGCGTAAAGCGCAATTCTCCCCCGATTGCGAATAGGCTAGCAACGATGATTTCCAGTTATACCGCCGCTCAAGTCGATTCCGCCGAGAGGGCCGTGATGGAGCGGCTCCCGCAAGGCGAGTTGATGGCCCGCGCCGCCCAGGCGGCTGCCAATGTGATCCTGGGAGAGCTCCGGAAACGGCGCGGCAACGCAGCGGGAGGCACGGTCTTCCTGCTGGTCGGCACCGGCAACAACGGGGGCGACGCGCTGTTCGCCGGGGCCCGGCTGGCGGGCCGGGGCGTGGCCGTGACGGCGGTGGCCGTGGGCGTCCGCGTCCACCAGGCGGGACGGGCCGCGTTCGAGGCGGCCGGCGGCCGCCTGCGCACCATCGCGGAGGGCGGGCCCGGCATTTACACGCCGATCGAGCAGGTCGCCGAACAGGCCCGCGGCTGCGACGTGATTGTGGACGCGCTGCTCGGCATCGGCTCGCGCGGCCCCCTCTCCGGGCATTCGGCCGCGCTGGTCACCACCCTGATTGTGGAGGCCGGGCTGGACGCGCCGCTGCGCTACCGGCGCCAAACGCGGCCCACGGTGGTGGCTGTGGACTTGCCGAGCGGGATCGGCGTCGATGACGGCTCGGTGGGCGGACAGGTTTTGCCGGCGGACGTGACGGTGACCTTTGGCGCTTACAAGCCGGCGGCGCTGCTGCCGCCCGCCTCGGGGCTGTTCGGGAGGGTCGAACTGGTCGACTTGGGCCTGGCGCCGCACCTGGAGGAGGCGGGGGCGCCCACGGCCCGGCGGATTCAGGCGGCCGACGCGTTGGGGCTGTGGCCGGTGCCGCGCCGGTCGGACCACAAGTACAGCCGAGGCGTGCTCGGGGTGGTGGCCGGTTCGGAGACCTATCCGGGCGCGGCGGTGCTGACCACGGCCGCCGCCGTCGCCACCGGCGTCGGCATGGTGCGTTACCTGGGGCCGGACCGGGCGGTGGAACGGGTGCTGTCGCGGCGGCCGGAGGTGGTGCCGGGCGGCGGGCGCGTGAACGCGTGGGCGCTGGGGCCCGGCGTGGCCCCCGGCGCGGATGACCAAATCTCCCGCATTGGGCGGGCGTTGAAGTGGGCCAAGGCCGAACGGGTCCCGTCGGTGCTGGACGCCGGAGGGTTCCAGCTTCTGCCGGAGGCGCCCGCTCGGCTTGACCCGTGGATCATCTTGACGCCCCACGCGGGCGAGATGGCCACGTTGCTGAGCGACCGGGGAGTGGCGACCGAGCGCTCCCAGGTTGAGCGGCAGCCGGTGGCCTACGCCAAGCTCGCGGCCGAGTTGGTCGGGGGCACCATCTTGCTGAAAGGCCCGGCCACTGTGATCGCGGGCCAGGACGATTCGCTTTACGTGGAGGACGAGGGCACCCCGTGGCTGGCCACGGCGGGCACCGGCGACGTTCTGACGGGCCTGATCGGCGCGCTGCTGGCCGGACACGGCGACTCGGTGGCGATTGTGCCGGAGCTCCCGGCCCAACTGGCGGCCTTGGGCGCCATGGTCCACGGCCGGGCGGCGGTCCGGGCGTGCGGCGCGGACGCGGCCGCCGGCTCGATCGGCAAACCGATCGCCGCCCTGGACGTGATCCAGGCCCTCCCGGACACAATCGAGTCCCTCCTCCGCCGCTAACCCAACGTAGGCCCACCCCCCATCCCCGCAGGTCTGCCCGTCCCCCTGTCGAGACGCTGGGGACGCACGTTTCCCCGGCCGCACGGGCACCCGTCCGGGCGTCGGCGGACGGGAGAACCAGGGGCGGGCCAGTCGGTAGGATCGACGGCCATGAGCCACTCGCGCCTGATCGTGGACCTCGGGGCCATCCGCGCCAACGCCGCCCGTCTGCTTGAAGCCGCCAACGGCGCCGAGTTGATGGCGGTCGTCAAAGCCAACGCCTACGGGCATGGGGCCGCGCCGGTGGCCCGCGCGGCCATCGAGGCGGGGGCCTCCTACCTGGGGGCCGCCCAGTTGGCGGAAGCGCTCGACGTGGCCGCGGCCCTGGGCGCGGCGCGGCGCGGCGCGCGAATCCTCGCCTGGATCTACGGGCCGGACGCCCCCTTTGGCGCCGGGATTGAAAACGGGATTGAACTGGGGGTCTCCTCCGAACCGGCCCTGGACGCCATCGCGGAAGCCGCCCGCGCGCTGGGGGAACCGGCCGTGGTCCATCTGAAACTCGACACGGGCCTGGGGCGGGCGGGCGCGCCGCGCGACCGCTGGGAGGGCCTGGTGCGCCGGTCGCTGGCGTTGGCCGCAGAGGGCGCCGTCGAACTGCGGGGCGCCTGGAGCCACTTCGCCTACGCGGACGATCCGGGGAACCCGACCATCGCCGCGCAAATGGAGGCCTTCGCAGACGGGCTGGCGCTGGCGGAGCGCCTGGGCGCCAGCTTCGAGGTGCGCCACCTCGCCAACTCGGCGGCTTTGTTGACCGGCCTGCCGGTCACGTACGACCTGGTCAGGCCCGGTTTGGCGCTGTACGGCCTGAGCCCTGTCCCGGAGGTGGCCAGCCCGGCCGAATTGGGCCTCAGGCCCGCCATGACCTTCGAGTCTTTCCTGTCCCTGGTCAAGACCGTTCCGGCCGGGCAAGGGCTGTCCTACGGGCACGCCTACGTGACGCCCGTCCGCACGGTCACGGGGCTGGTGCCGCTCGGCTACGCGGACGGGATCCCGCGCGCCGCCTCCAACGCGGGCCCGGCGCGGGTGGGCGGCCGCAACCTGAAGGTCGCCGGACGGGTCTGCATGGACCAGTTCGTCCTGGACCTCGGCCCGGACGCCCCCGACCGGGCGGGCGACCGCGTGGTCCTCTTCGGGCCCGGAGCAGACGGAGAACCCACCGCCCAACACTGGGCCGATGCCGTCGGCACCATTTCCTACGAAATCACCACCCGGTTGCCCGCTCACCTCGAGCGGGTCTACGTGAACGCGTCCCCAGGGCCGGTGCCGCCGCCCGGCGGGGAGGCGACGTCCCAAGGGATTGGGGCGCGGCCGGGAGAGGGCGCGGAACCGGCGGGCACGGCCGCCCAGTCGCCGGATCGAGATGGCCGCCCCCGCGCGGGGGCGGAGCGTTGACCGCCGGCCCAACCGCCACTGTGGGGCTTCCCACGGCCGAGCACACCCGCGCCCTGGGGCGGCGCCTGGCCGGATTAACGCGCGCGGGCGACCTGCTGATTCTCTCCGGGGACCTGGGGGCCGGCAAGACCACGTTGGTGCAAGGTCTGGGCGAAGGGCTGGGTGTGCGCGGAAGGATTAGCTCGCCGACTTTTGTGATCGCCCGCTTCCACCCCGTCCTGGGTGCCGGGCCGGGCTTGCTGCACGTGGACGCATACCGTCTGGACGGCTTGGACCAGCTCGACGACCTTGACCTGGACACCGAGGCCGAGGCGGCCGTGACCGCCGTCGAATGGGGTGCGGGCCTGGCCGAGCGGCTGGCCGCCGACAGGCTGGAGATTACCCTCGACCGTCCCCACGGCGAGGGGGCTGGAAGGCAAGAGGAGCGGCGGGCGCGGCTGGACGGCATCGGGCACCGTTGGCGGGGCGTCAACCTGGCGGAACTGGCGAGCGTTGCCTCGCCCGCCGGTCCGGGCGGACGGGACGTGGCGGGTTAGGCGGGCGGGTCGTTGGGCGTCACCGCAGCGGCAGGTGCGGGCGGCTCCGAGGGCGGCACCTTGATCGCCATGGCGCCGCTGTCCAAGACGCTGTCCCAAGGCGGGCCCTCGGCGACCCACTCGTGGATGTCCTGGCGCTTGCGCTCCTTCTCCTCGTTGAGATACTCCAGTCCGGGTTGGAAGAACTCCAGTGGATTGCCGGTCACAAATTGAGTCTACGGGGGGCGGGCGGTCGGGCCGGGCGGAACGCGCGACAGCGGCAATCGGCGTGGTTAGGCTTGGGGGCGTGCCCCAAGCCCGTCCCATCGGCCTGAAAGCCGCCCTGATCCTGGCGGTCGCGGCCCAGTTGTCGGTTAATGCGGGCTCCGGGTTCGCGGTCAGGGCTTTTGACCTGGCCAGCCCGGCGGCCATGGTCGTTTTCCGGAACGGCCTGTCCGCGCTGGTGCTGCTGGTGGTGTTCCGGCCCCGGCTGCGCGGGATCAGCCGCGAGGGCTGGCGGGCGACAATCGCCTACGGGCTCTCCATGGTGGTCATGAACAGCTTCTTTTACGAGGCGATCGACCTGATCCCGGTCGGCCCGGCCGTCACCATGGAGATGCTGGGGCCGTTGGCCCTGTCCGTTGTCTTGGTGCGGCGCTGGCGGGCCTGGCTCTGGGCGGCGCTGGCGTTGGCGGGGGTCGCCACGCTGTCCGGGTTTTCGCTGGCCGGGGTCAACGTCTTGGGCACCGTTTTCATCCTGATCGCGGGAGCGGCGTGGGCTTGCTACATCCTCGCGGCCCGCTGGGTGGGACGGTGCTGGCCCAGCGGCGACGGCCTGGCGATCGGCCTGGCGGTGGCCGCCCTGGCCTCCTTGCCCCGCGGCCTGCCGGACCTGATAGCGCCCGCCGTGACGTTGGAGGCGGTCGGCTGGGGGGCCCTGGTAGCGCTGCTCGGCACCTTGGTGCCCTACGGCCTGGAGATGGTCGCCCTGCGCGGTATGTCGGCCGCCACCTTCGGCGTCACGAGCGCCCTGGCGCCAGCCTCGGCGGCACTGTTCGGCTGGATGATCGCGGGGCAGGGGATGGACTGGTGGGCTGCGGGCGGAATGGTCCTGGTCATGGCCGCGTCGGCGGGGGCCGCCCGCGACGAGGCCCTGGGGCGCGCCCTATAAGCTTCGAAGAGTGACCGATTCATATCTGCCCGGCCCGGTCCTGGGCCTCAGCGCCGCGGGGCCGAGCGCCGTGGGCCTGGCGGTCCCCGGCGAAGCCGACCGGTCGGCGACCCACGACCAGCCCAGAGCCCATGTCGAGTCCATGGCGCCAATGGTGGCGGAGGTGTTGGACCGGGCGGGATTGTCCCCGCGCGACCTGGCCGCCATCGCCGTGGGGCGCGGCCCCGCCCCGTACACGGGCCTGCGGATCGCCCTCGCCACTGCCCAGACGCTGGGCCTGGCGCTCGACCGTCCGGTTTGGGGCATTTCAGACTTGGACGTCCTCGCCGCCGATGCCGCCCGCCGCCTCCATCTCCAATCCGGCGTTTCCGTTTTGGCGGTTTTGGACGCCAAACGACGCGAGGTCTACTGGGCCCGTTACAGGGTTGACGCGGCCGACATGCTCGACGGGCTGACCAGGTTGGAGGGCCCGTCGGTGAGCGCGCCCGCGGTGGTCCCGGCGGCGTCAATCGTGGTGGGGCCCGGCGCGGAGCGCCACGCGGACCAATTGACGCCCGTGGTCGGCGAAGCCGTCGGCGTGGACCCGGCCCTGCTGGCCCGCCTGGCCGCTTGGCGGGCCGCCGCCGGCGCGCCGGTTCCCGCCCAGCCCATCTACCTGCGCCGCCCGGACGTGGCGGCGCCCGCGCCGCGTAAGCGCGCCACCCCGTGAGCGAGCCTGACGCTCCTCCAGGCCAGCCGCCTGAGAACCAGACGGTGGTGCGGGTGGCGCGGCCGGACGACATCGGACGTCTGGTCGAACTTGAGCGTGTGGCGTTCGGGACAGAGGCGTGGACGCCGGAAATGGTGGCGGGGGAACTGGCTGGCCCCCACCGCCGCTATTTCGTGGTCGAGGCTGGCGGCCGGGTGGTCGGCTACGCCGGCGTCTTCTTGGGGCTGGACGTCGCCGAGGTCATGACGATCGCGGTCGAACCGGCCGCGCGCGGGCTGGGCCTGGGCCGCCGGTTGATGGAAACCCTGCTGGATCAGGCGCGCCGGGGCGGGCTGAAGCAGGTCGTTTTGGAGGTCGCGGTCGATTCAGCACCCGCGATCGGCCTCTACGAGTCGCTGGGTTTCGCGCAGATTGGACGGCGGCCCCGCTACTACCAGCCCTCCGGCCGCGACGCCTTGGTGATGCGCCTGCGGCTGAGTTGACTGTGGGCCGGCTCGCTCCTCGGCTAGGGTATCGGGGTGCTTGATGACCCTTTGGTGCTTGGGATCGAGACCTCCTGCGACGAGACCGGCGTGGCGCTGGCGCGGGGCTTCGAACTGCTCCACGACACGGTCGCCTCTTCGGTCGAGGAGCACGCCCGCTACGGCGGGATTGTGCCGGAGGTCGCCTCGCGGGCCCATTTGGAGGCGATGACGCCCACGGTCCAAGCCACTCTGCGCGCGGCGGGGGCCGCGTTGGCGGACGTGGACGCGGTGGCTGTGACCGCCGGACCCGGCCTGGTCGGGTCCCTCGCGGTTGGCGTCGCCACCGCGAAAGCCCTCGCGTTGGCCCTGGGCAAGCCTCTT
Source organism: Bifidobacteriaceae bacterium (assembly GCA_031281585.1). Classification (NCBI taxonomy): domain Bacteria; kingdom Bacillati; phylum Actinomycetota; class Actinomycetes; order Bifidobacteriales; family Bifidobacteriaceae; species Bifidobacteriaceae bacterium. The sequence continues at coordinate 18,339 of JAITFE010000135.1, forward strand.
TACGGCGTTAACCATGTGATTGGGCACGCGCTGGTCGACCAGTTGGTCCACGGTGCGTTCGACGGCCCCGTGTTGGCGTTGGTGGTGAGCGGCGGGCATTCGTCGTTGCTCGTCATTGACGGCCCGGAGGTCCGCGAACTGGGCCAGACTTTGGACGATGCCGCCGGGGAGGCCTTCGACAAAATCGGCCGGGTTCTGGGTCTGCCGTACCCAGCCGGCCCGCACATCGACCGGCTGGCGCGCGGCGGCGATCCGCGCGCCATCGCCTTCCCCAGGGCGCTGACCAGGCGGCAAGACCTGGAGAAACACCCCTACGATTTCTCGTTCTCGGGGCTGAAGACCGCAGCGGCCCGGTGGATCGAAGCCGCCCAGGACGAGGGGCGGGAGGTGCCGTTGGGGGACTTCGCGGCATCGTTCGCGGAGGCGGTCGCGGACGTGCTGACGGCCAAGACGATCGCGGCGGCGCGGGCCTTCGGGCTTGGCACGGTGGTGATAGGCGGCGGCTTCTCCGCGAATTCGCAGCTGCGGGACAAGGCCGCCCAGCGCTTCGCGGAGGCGGGCTTGGCGCTCCGCATCCCGCCCGTCAAGTACTGCACCGACAACGGCGCCATGATCGCCGCGGCCGGCGCCCACGCCCTGCGCCACGGCCTGGCGCCGTCCGGGCTTGGTTTCGGCGCGGATTCGGCCATGCCGCCCACCCAACTGGTCGCCTGACGCCAACGGGACGGTGCTCGCCGCATTCGACGGGCATTCGACCGGCCGAGGGTCCGCTTCTATCTCGGCGAGGCGCCCCAAGTGAGTCAGGGCCGGAGGCTCGGCCTCTGCGGTGAGTCGGGGCAGGAGTCTCGCCGTGTTCGAGCCGCCGAGGGTCCGCTTCTATCTCAAACGGGCGGCCTGGGTGAGTCAGGACCCGACCTGCACCGCGTTCGAGGCGGCCCGAGCGGACGCGCTCACCCGCCTGGCCGGTTCGCCTCCATTTCGCGGACCAAGGAGGTCACCACCGGGCCCAGTTCGCCGGCGTGGGCGGCCGCGACCGCGCGTTGCCGCTGGTAGGACGCGCCCGCGGCGATGATCTGATGGATGAAGTCCAACTCTTCGAGGCAGTCCAGGCGCGCCGCCACCGGTTCGAGGCGCGCCAGCACCTGCGGCAAGTGCTCGGTGACCAACTGCTCGTCGCCGGCGCGGTTCAAGATGATGATGGCCTCCATGCCGTAGCGCGCCGACCGCCACTTGTTCTCCTGGACAAACCAGGTCGGCATGGTCGGCACGTCCTGGCCGGCGTCGAGCAGGGAGGAGAACTCTTCGACCAGGCATTGCACCAGGGCGGAAACCGCCGCGACCTCCCGCAGGGTGGGCAGCGAGTCGCAGACCCGCACCTCCACGGTGCCGAACCGGGGCGCGGGGCGGATGTCCCAGCGGATCTCGTTGAACACGTCGATCACGCCGGTGTGGAGCATGTCGGCCACGTAAGCCTCAAGCTCAGGCCATTCGTCGAACTGGAACGGCAGCCCCGCGGTCGGCAGTTGCTGAAACATCAGGGCCCGATTCGAGGCGTAACCGGTGGCCGCCCCTCCCCAATACGGCGACGAGGCGGACAGGGCCTGCAAATGCGGCAGATAGCAGAGCAGACCCCGGACGATCGGCAGGACCTTGCGGCGGTCCTCGACTCCCACATGGGTGTGGACGCCGTAAATCAGCATCTGGCGCCCCCACCATTGCGTGCGGTCCACCAGCCGCAGGTAGCGCTCCTTGTTGGTGACGATTTGGCCCTCCCAGCGCGCGAACGGGTGCGTGCCCGCCGCCATCAAGTCCACCCGCAGCGGGTCCGCCGCCGCCCGGATCAGGCCGATCAACTGGTCGATGTCCGTGATCGCCTCGCGAATGGTCCGCGACGGCTGCGAGGCCGCCTCCACGGTGTTGAGCAGGAACTCTTGCAGAATCCCCGGGTAAGGTTGCCCGTCCGGCAGCCGCACGGACTCCAAGATGGTTTGGGCCACCTGCCGCAGGTCGCCCGAATCCCGGTCCACCAGCGCGACCTCCCATTCGATCCCGACCGTCGAGCGTGGCGAGGCGGCGAACGGCAATGTCATGGCGAGTCCTTCCGGGCGGTCAGGGGTTGAGCGATCACCACCGATTGTCGCGCACCCAGTCGCGTCAGGATGACAACGGCTGCCTCGTCGCCTTTCAGGGTCAGGCGTTTGCGCAGTTCGGCCGGGTCCACCGCGGTGCCGCGCTTCTTTACAACCACTTGCCCGATGCCGTGCTCCCGCAGATAGCCCCGCAACCGTTTCAGGTTGAACGGGAAGGCGTCTTGCACCCGGTAGCCGGTCAGGAACGGGTTTTGGGGATCCGCCGCGTCGGCCGTCACGTAAGCGATCCGGTCGCTCACCAGGGTCGCCGAGCCGAGGGAGGCGGCGGCCTCCGCGATCAGGGACGCGCGGATGACGGCCCCATCCGGCTCGTAAATGAACTCTTGGAGGGGACCGGTGGCCAGGCGCTCGACGGGGGCGCCCGCAGAGTCCGGGTGGTGGACCTGGAGCGGGCGGACGGCATCGGCGGCGGGGCTGGCCGGGCCGTCTTTCTGGCGGGCTGACGGCCGGGGGTCGGCGGGGGATGCAGGGACGGGGACGTTGGGTGGGCGGACGGCATCGGCGGCGGGGTTTGTGCCTCGCCAAGGCAGGCCTTGGGTCAGGTGGTGGGCGCGGCCGCGGCGGAGGACCAAAACGGTGCGAAAGGGGCCGTCGGCGTGCTGGCGGGCGGCGGGGGAGCGGAGGCGGCCGAACCAGAGGGCGGCCTCCACGACGTCGCCGTTCACTGAGACCCACTGGGCCTCGGCGGCGGGCGGGACGGCGCGGTGGGCAATGCCGGGCGCGACCTTCACCCCAAGCGGATGCGTGTCGGCCAGTTCAATGAGGCGGTCGAGGGGCGGATCGTAGGCGGCCGGGTCGAAGACGCGCCGGCCGGCGTCAGTGCGGCGGGAGGGGTCCGCGAAGAGGGCGTCGGCTTTGGAAAGGTCTTGTTCGAGGGAATCGGCGGCGACCACTCGCGCCTCGGGGAAGGCGGCCAGGTTCGCGCGGGCCACGGCGGCGGTGACGGGGTCGCGTTCGTAGACCGTCACCCGCAGGCCGAGGGCGGCCATGGCGAGGGCGTCCGCGCCGACCCCTCCGGTCAGGTCCGCCACATGGGTCCCCTCCGGCGCGCCGCACCCCAAGTAGCGCTGGGCGTGGCGGGCGGCGACCTCCAACCGGGTGGCCTGCTGCAACCCGTGGTCGGTGAACAGCAGCTGATCCGCGAACTCGCCGAACTTGGCGCGCGCCTTGGCCCGCAAGCGGCTCTGCGTGAGCGCGGCGGCGGCCAGTTTCGGGTCGACTCCGCGCTGGCGCAAGCCGTCTGACAGCTTGATGGCGAGCGCCGGGTCGTATTCGGGAAGCCTGGCAAGGAGATAACGGCCCTGGTCGGAGGTCAACAGCGCCACATCCTCCAGATCCACCGGTCCAGCTTAAGGCCGCGCAGGCCGGGAAGAGCCGGCCGGTCAAGCGGCGTCTTCGATTAGGCCCAGTTCGGCGCCGCTCCCGCTCGCTTCCCCCGGCCCATTCTGGCGGGGGCCAACGTACGACCTCAACTGGCGGCGGCGAGCACCTCCACCTGGTCGATCTCCTCCCCGTGCTGGTCGCGCTCGCGTTCAATGTCGTAGCGGTCCTGCGCGTTGAGCCAGTAACGCTCTGACAAGCCGAGCGCCTTGGACAGCCGCAGCGCTGTCGCCGGGGTGATCGATCGCTTGCCCGCCAGGATCTGGCTGATCCGGGTCTGCGGCAGGTGGCGTCGCGGCGTGGCTGCCGCTCCCGGATTTGGCGCGAGCGTGGCCGCCGCCGCACGGCGGTCGGGTGTTGCCCAAATGGTGTACAGTCTTGAGCGTGTCCAGCGCGCAGGTGGTGAAGAGCGAACGGTTGGCGGCCCGCGTCACGGAAGCGCAGAAGCGCCTGGTCGAGCGGGCGGCCAAGGCCGAGGGGACCTCGGTCGCCGATTTCACGGTCGCCGCGGCGGTGGAGCGCGCCCGCGAAGTCCTGTCAAACCGCACGCTGTTGGAATTGGAGCCGGCCGAATGGGAATCGTTCTGCTCGGCGCTTGACCAGCCGCCGGAGCCAATGCCGGGCCTGGTCGAACTGCTGCGCCGCCCCTCCGTCTTCGCGCCGTGACGCGGTTCAGCGCGCCTCAACCTTTGGCCGAATCGTGCCAGGTGGCGGATTTCGACTGCGGAGACGAATCGCTCAACCGCTGGTTGGCTAACCGGGCGTGGCGCAATCAGGTTGGGGGAGCGAGCCGCGCCTACGTGGCGGCGCCCCTCGGCGATCCGCTGGCGGTTGCCGGATTCTACGCGCTGGCGGCCGGTGAGGTCCGCCGGGTCGGCTTGCCCGGCCACGTGCGGCGCAACATGCCAGAACCGGTTCCCGTGGTGGTCCTGGGCCGGCTGGCAGTCGACCTCCGTTACCAGGGGGCGGGCCTGGGGTCCGCGTTGTTGGGGGACGCGGTCCGGCGGGCCGCGCGAGCGGCCGGCGTGATCGGCATCCGCGCCATGGTGGTCCAAGCCCTCGACGGCGCCGAGGACTTTTACGCGCGCCTGGGTTTCGCCGAATCGCCGCCCGGATCGGGGCGGTTTGTGGCGACCATAGCGCGGCTGGCCGCCTCCATGGCCGTGGCTGATCAGGCGTGAGACCAGGAGTGCCCAAGGATCAAGAGGCGGCCGCCAAGACCAGGTTGCGCGGTTTCACTTGACGTTTCCGTGCGTGCGGCGATGGCGTGGGCCGCGCGTCAACACGGCTCAAGTCGTAGACCGCCCGGACCGACCTGGCCGCTCAATCGTCCGTGGCATCATCCGGGGACACCGCGCTGCGGGCGTGCAACGCGGCGATGACGGCCGTCAGGCCGTGGGTTTTGAACGGGCTTTCGTTCAGCCAGCCGTGGAAACTGATCGGCTCGGCCGCCGCTTCCTGAGCCGCTGTCCATGCCTTTTCCACCTCCAGCAACGCCAAAGCTCCCTCGAGAATGCCGCGCATGACGGGTCCGTATGCCGCCGGGTCGGCCTCCACCAATGGTTTGAACCGTTCGGCCATGGCCGTCAGGTCGCCGGACGCCTCTTCCATGCGTCCCCGGTGCATCCAAGACTCCATCGTCTGGCCCAGCAAGGCCGTGGCAAGTTCGAGGTCCTCTTCGCCGAGCGCGAACTCACGCAGTTCGCGAAGTGCCTCCTCGGCCTCGTCGCCCTGACTCCCACATAAGAGCGTGTTGGTCCGCGACATCAGCGCGCGAACACGTTGGTCGAGGTCGACCTCGCTCGGGTCCGACGCCAAGATCTCACCGCGAAAACCATCAGCTTCCCCTGGGAGCCCGTGCGTTTCGAAGAAGCAACTCAAACGCCCCGAGGATCCCGATTCGAGCCCGTGGCGCCGCTCGACTGCCATCCCCTCCCGCAAAGTCTCAACGATCTCCCTGCGCGCCTCGGCGTTGGGCAGCCGCGATTGCAGGATTTCAGCCCGCATCCAGAATGAGTGCAGAATCCGCTGAAGATGCTCGCGGGCCGCCTCGGCCGGTGTTTCCTCGTCCGAATCCGCCGGCGCCGCAGCGTGAGCGAGGAATAACTCCAAGTCCTCCGGCGTAGGCGGTGTCAACTCGCCGGCCAGGCCTTCGGCGTCAAGTTCTTGCCATTCGGCCACCTTCAGCACGCGTTCGGCGGCTTCGACGTCGGCTTTCAGCCCGGCGAAGCTGAGGGCCTCGAGCGCCCCCGCCACGTCGCCCGCCTGGAACCGGCGGCAACCCTCCAGGTTGCGCGGTGTCACGCTCAGGGCGGGGGACAGATTGTCCATCACGTTCTCCATCAATTCCAGGAACTCGTTTTCTGCTTGATGGATGCGCTCGGCCAGCCTGTCGTGTTCGGCGTTGATCCGTTCCATTTCCCCGGCGGCACGCGGAATCTTGGCCAATTCGGCGTCTGTCAGTTGCCCATCCACTGCGGCGATCTGCCGCCGCAAATCGCCCAGACCCTCGAACTCGGCGTATTGCCGGGTCTTCGGCAAGTCGACCAACGTCTCGCCGTACGTGACCGCTTTGCCGTCGCGGGCCGCGAGCCACAGGTAACCGGAGCAATAGCCGTTGAATTTGACCGCCAGGCCCAGTTTGACGTCCTCCAAGGTGGCCCAGCTATAGGAGCGATGATGTCGGTCGTTCTCAATCTGGGCGCGGAACTCGGCCAATTCGGGCGTCATCTCTTGGCCGGGTTCGAGGTCCTTGAACCAGGCGGCCACCCAATCCCTGTCCCACGCCGCAGATTCGCAGGCGGCTTGCGCGGCGAGATACTCATCTTTGGCCTGTCGGCTGAGCTCCGTGCCGAACAAGAACAGCCACTGACCCGGCGGCTCCGCGACATGGTTCGGGTCGCCCGGCTCGGATTCCGGCAGGCCGTCCACCTGGCCCGTGACGGCAAACTCCACGTCCGCGTGCCGGTACGCCCGGCGCAGCCGACCGAGGAACACGGCCAACTCGGACAGTTCCTCCGCCAATTCGTCCATTGGAACCAAACGGAGAATGACCGTTTCCATGTCGGGGCACCCGGCCTTTCCTGGCTGGTCGACCAGTCGGCTTGGGCGAGAGCCCAAGCCCAAGCAGATGATACCGGCGGCGCCGGCGGCCGACGGCTCACTGCCGCAGCCCTATTGGGGGCGGAGCACGGCCCTGTCTTTGTCTGCGGCTACGCCACCGTCACCGCGGCCCTATTGGGGGGCGGGCTGTGACCGTGCGCGGTGGGGGAGCAGCGCGTAGACCCAGCAGCCCAGGCAGAAGCCCAGCGCTGATTCCAGGAAGGCGCAGAGCGCCAGGATTGAGGCCACAACCGTTGCCGCCGGGACCGTGGGCGCCACCGGGCTGAGCCAAAGCAAGACCGCCGTGACGACGGAGAATCCCAAGCCGAGGCGGGCGGCGAAAACCTTGGGCGCGGCATCGACGGGCTTGCGCGGCGCGTGGAAAGCGGATCCCAAACCCCGCGCCAACGTGGCCAGCGGGCTGTACTTGGGCTCGGCGAACGCGCGGACCGCGAAGTCTGTGGCCAACAGGGAGGCCACCAGCGCCGGGATCCACGCCGGAACCAGCCAGGCCAGCGCCACCGTGGCGACGGCCAAGACAAATGTCAGCCCGGCCACGATCCGGGCGGTCGTGTTGTCGCGTTGCTCCCCGGAGATGGGGCACGAGAAATCGATCGGCATGGCGTCCTCCCACTGTCACGCGCGAGCCTAACCCGCCCCCGCAGGCGGGCGGGGCCAGTGTTAAGGCCCGATGCCTGGTCAACCCCGACCGCCAACGCCGCCAACGCCGGCGCCGCCGCCACCACCGCCGATGCCGTCCCCTCCGCCCGCCAGACACCGCACGTCGAGCGCCCGCCCAGCGGGAAACAAGCGGGATCGGCGGAACAGATCCACTGCGGTTAGGCGGCAGCGCGGGCTGGTGAAGCGGGAAAGAGGTGGGATCAGCGCAAGAAATCGACGGCGCGATTCCGTCAGCCCGCGCGGCTATGGCAGGCTTGTCCTAGCGGAAAACACGGCGGGCGCCGGCGCGGCCCCGCGTGGCCCGTCGGCCCGCTTTCAAGGCGATCAATGAGGAGGCGCGCGGATGGCGCAGGAGACCCCAGTCGGGGGATTTCAAGTGGTGGTTGTCGGGTCGGCGAACGTCGACCTGGAGGTGCGGGTGCCGAAGTGGCCGGACCCGGGCGAATCGGTCGTGGCCACCTCCTCGGAGCGGTTCCCCGGCGGCAAGGGCGCCAACCAGGCGGTGGCGGCCGCCAAGGCGGGCGGCGTGCCGACCGCGCTGATCAGCGCTTGGGGCGCGGACACGGATGCGGGGCTGCTGAGGGACTTCTTGCGGGGCGCGGGCGTGGACACCAAGGCGGTGCGCACGGTTGACTGCCCCACCGGCATGGCCCTGGTGATGGTGGACCCAGACGGGACCAACGTGATCGCGGTGGTGGCCGGGGCGAACGGGCGAGTCGAATTGGACGACAAGGACGTGCAGCTCATCGCCAAGAGCCGCGTGGTCCTGGCCCAATTGGAAGTGCCGGTGCCGACCGTCGCCAAAGCCGCCCAGGCGGCCAAGGAGGCGGGGGTGATCTTTGTCCTCAACGCGGCCCCGTCCGCGGCCTTGCCCGCCGACTTGCTGAAGAACGTGGACGTCCTGGTCGTCAGTCAGCACGGCGCGAGGGAGATCGCCGCCCAGCACTTCGGCATGTATCCCTCGGATGACGCCTCCCTGCTGCACGCGCTCCAACGACTGGTCCCCTCAATTGTGATGACGCGGGGAGCGGAGGGATTGGTCGTGGCCCAGGCGGGCCAGGACACCGAATTCGTGCGCGCGTTGCCTGTCGAACCAGTGGATCACACGGGCGCTGGCGACACCTTCAACGGGGTCCTCGCGGCGCGCCTGTCAGACGGCGCCGCGTTGGGGGAGGCGGCGCGGGCCGCCACGGCCGCCGCCTCGATCGCGCTCAGCCGTCCCGGCGCGGGTCCGTCAATCCCGAACGCGCGCGAAGTGGCGTTGGCGCTGGCGACCGGCCACGTGCCGCCCGCAAGCTGAGACTGCTCGACCGAAGGCCCCGCTGCGGTCCCCACCGCAGGACCGGCGCGGGCCGCCGGGCGCCGGGGACCGCGTGCTGAGCGCCGGGAACCCTCGGCAGAGTCCGGCAGGCGGATAATCCCGCCCACCAAGCGGACACGCTTAGCACTCGGCTTGACCGAGTGCTAATGCGGTCATAAAGTAGTTGTGCTTGGCCATCTGGCCAGGCAGCCCGCACGGGAACCCAGGTCGTGACACCGCGACGGCACGGGCTTGGAACCCACGGGCAGTCCATCCGTAGTGAAACTCCTAGATCGCGAAAGGGAGGTCCGCAGTGTCGGTCTCCATCCAACCGCTCGAAGACCGGATCGTCGTGACGCCAATTGAGGCGGCCGCGCAGACGGCTTCCGGTCTCTACCTACCTGACACAGCCAAAGAAAAGCCCCAAGAGGGCGAAGTTGTCGCCGTCGGCCCCGGCCGGATTGACGACAACGGCAATCGCGTCCCGTTGGACGTGGCTGTCGGCGACAAAGTCATCTACTCGAAGTATGGCGGCACCGAAGTCACGTTCGGGGACGTGGATTACCTGATCCTGTCCGCTCGGGACATTTTGGCGAAGGTCGTCTGACCGGTCCGAGCAACCAACGCTAAAGCCCCTGTCGGGGCCAGAATCATCTGGCCTGGACAGGGGCTTTGTGTTATTCCGGGCGCCCGCCCAAGGCGGCGCGGTCGGCTTGATCCTCGACGTAACCCCTGCGGCAGGCGACAAGGCCGCCCACCAGGCCGAGCGGCATGGTGGACATCAGGAGGACCAACGGCCAAAGCCACCCGCCGGTGGACGCGTAAAGCTGACCAAACACGAAGGTGGCGGCCGCAGCCACGACGTAGGCGATGGCTTGGCCGAATCCGGACACCGCCAGGAGGGTCTGCGAACTGCGCGTCCTCAGGTTCATGAGGGTCAGCGCGCAGGCGTAGTTGCCGTCGCCCAGTCGGGTCAGAACCACCCACCACCAAATGCCGTCCAGCGGGGCCAGCGCGAACCCGAGCAGGCCGCCGGTCCAACACAGGAACATGACCACAATCGCGATTTGGGGATGGCGCAGGCGCACCGTCAGCGCCGGCGCCAGGAGGGCGGGCACCAGCGACCCGGCGGTGAACGCGCTCAGCACCAGGGCGGCCTGGGGTTGGCTGGCGCCCGCGTCCGCCACGATCTGGGGGACCCAGCCGATCAGCGCGTACGCGGCCGCCGAATTGCAGGTCAGCAGGCCGGTAATGCCCCAAAACAAGCTTGAGCGGACCAGTTTGACCGGCTGGGGCGGGGCCGTGGCGGGTTTCGGCTGGCCGCGCAGGCGCCGCCGGCGGTTGAGCCGGTACGGCTGGATCAGCCAAGGCAGCGCCGCCAGCCCGGCCCCGGCGGCCCAGACGCCCACCGCCCACCGCCAGCCCAGGAGGTCCGCCAGCGGCACCGCGAACGTTGGCGGAATGGCTTGGCCCAACACCAGGAACACCGTCGATGCCGTCGTCATCAGCCCGATTCGATCCGGAAAGTAGCGCTTGATCAGCGGCGGGACGCCAACGTTGGCGGTGCCGAGCCCCGCCATTATCAGTCCGGTGGTGATCAGGAAAACGACCTCGTCGCTGGTGACCGCCCTGGCCACCGTGGCGGCGGCCGCCACGCCCATGCCGCCCGCCAGAACCCGCTCAAGGCCCCACCGGCGGCCGAGGAGCGGCGCCAGCGCGCCGAAGGCGGCGAACATCAGCGGCGGCGCGGTGGCGATCAGGCTTTCGGTGGTGGGGCTGAGCGCCATGTCCGCTCTGATGAGGGCCAGCATTGGCGCGACGGTGGTGACGGCGGCGCGAAGGTTCAGCCCCAGGATGACGAGCCCGGCGAGGACCGTCAGGCGGCCCCGCCAGATTGACCGCGTCGAGGCGGCAGGTGTTGACATTGGATTTCGTGGCAAAGGTGGTTCCGTGTGGATGACCAATAAAGGCTACCTCTGCCCCCCGGACCGGCCCGTCTGGGGGGCCGGTCCGTCCAAGTTTCGGAGCGGGCCGCGTCAGGCGGCCGAGTATGGGGCCACCACGACCTCGACCCGTTGGAACTCCTTCAGGTCGACGTAGCCGGTGGAGGCCATGGCGCGCTTCAGCGCGCCAATGAAATTGGCGGAGCCGTCGGCCGTGCCGGACGGCCCGTACAGGATCTGCTCCATGGTGCCGACGGTGCCGACCTGGACGCGCGAACCGCGCGGGAGGCGGGAGTGGTGCGCCTCCGGGCCCCAGTGCCAGCCCCGGCCGGGGGCTTCGGTGGCCCGCGCCAAAGCGGCGCCCAGCATGACGGCATCGGCGCCGCAGGCGATGGCTTTGACCACGTCGCCGGAGCGGCCCACGGCGCCGTCCGCGATCACGTGGACGTAGCGCCCTCCCGATTCGTCTAGGTAGTCCCGCCGGGCGGCCGCCACGTCCGCGATCGCGGTCGCCATGGGTGCGTGGATGCCCAGGGTGACGCGGGTGGTGTGGGCCGCGCCGCCGCCAAAGCCGACCAGAATCCCGGCGGCGCCCGTCCGCATGAGGTGCAGCGCGGCCGTGTAGGTCGCCGCGCCGCCCACTATCACCGGCACGTCCAGTTCGTAGATGAAGCGCTTGAGGTTGAGCGGCTCCGAGTCAGAGGAGACGTGTTCGGCGGAAACCGTGGTGCCCCGGATGACGAAGAGGTCAACGCCCGCGTCCACCACGGTGCGCCAAAGGTCCCGCGTCCGTTGCGGCGACAGCGCCCCGGCCACGGTCACCCCCGCCGCGCGAATCTCCTCTAGACGCTCTGTGATCAGGTCCGGCTTGATGGGCTCTTGGTAGATCTGCTGGAGGCGGGGGGTGGCTTCCGCCTCGGGCAGGGCGGCGATCTCCTCGAGCAGCGGCATGGGGTCTTGGTACCGGGTCCAGACTCCCTCCAGGTCCAGCACGCCCAGGCCGCCCAACCGGCCGAGTTGGACGCAAGTGGCCGGCGACATGACCGAATCCATCGGCGCGGCCACGATCGGAGTCTCGAAATGGTACGCGTCGATCTGCCAGGTGACCGAGATGTCCTCCGGTCCGCGGGTGCGCCGCGCCGGCACCACCGCCACGTCGTCCAGTGAATACGCCTCGCGTCCGCGCTTGCCGCGGCCGATTTCGATCTCGTTGCTCACGGGGGTAAAGCCTAGCCGCCGGTGCCGTGTGGCCGGCTTTGGCGGTCGCGTCGGCGATTGGCACACCGGTCGTCTTGGCCCGCCCGCGCCTGTCGGCGCAACGCTGTCAGAGGCGAGTGGGAGAGTTGTCGCATGAGGGATTTGGTTGGATTCGACACGGAGACCACAGGCGTCAGGACGGGGCAGGATCGGATTGTGACCGCGGCGTTGGTGACCCGCGCGGCGGGCGCGCCCGAACAGGCGGTCACCTGGTTGATCGACCCGGGGGTGGAGATTCCGCCCCAGGCCACCGCCGTTCACGGTATAACTACTGCCAAGGCCCGCGCGGAGGGGCGCCAGCCTGGGGAGGCCCTTGAGGAGATCGCCGGCCAATTGGTCCAGGCCCTGATGGGAGGCCTGGCGGTGTTGGCCTTCAACGCCTCGTATGACCTGCGCATTCTTGACGCCGAATTGGCCCGGCACGGATTGGCGGGCCTGGGGGAGCGGTTGGGCGGGGAGATCGCGCCGGTGATCGATCCATTGGTGATCGACCGGGGCGTGGATCGCTACCGCAAAGGCAAACGCAAACTGGGAGACCTGATGGCGGTGTACGGCGTCCAGCCCAGCCCCAACCTGCATGACGCGCTTGAAGACGTGCGTCAGTCGATCGCGGTCTTTGACGCGATCGAGGCGCGCCATTCGCAGGTCGCGGCCATGGAATCTGCGGCTTTACACGCGTGGCAGCAAAACGCCCACCGCGAGTGGGCGGCCCATTTCAACGGGTGGCTGTCCTCACGGGGCCGGCCGGCGGATGTGGACCTGGATTGGCCGTAAGGGTGGCGACGGCGGCGAATTGGCCAATGCCGGGCCCGTGCGGGGAATCCCATTTTTGCGCTCCAGCGGGGCTGCTCGCAGCGGCGCGCGCTGAGCACTACTAACATGGCAGGACAGCAGTTTCCAGATTCCGGAACGGTGGGGGAAGAAATGTCAAGAATCCGGCGCGCCTCAGCCGCAATTGTGGTCGCGGTCCTCGCAATAGCGGTCACGTTGGTGGTTGACACCAAAGAAGCGGAGGCGGCTGCGACCCTCCCCTTCAGACAGGCCTTCAGCGCCAACGCCAACGGCACCGTCCTAACCATCGGGAACACCCTTATGACCTGCTCTCCGACGGTTAACAATTGCACCAACGCATTGGGCGGCGGCGCGTATGACAACAACTACTTCTGGATGCGACTGTTGGACGCGGACCAAGATCCGTCCACTTTCAATTCTTCGATGTCCACGTTGGCTTTGCCGGACGGGGCCCAAGTGCTGTGGGCCCGGCTGTATTGGGGGGCCAGGCTGGACGCCGGCGCCTCGGGCTCCGGCACTGCGGGCGACGCCTCAAAGGCGGCCCAGGTCGCTTTCAAGGCGCCGGGCGCTTCCGCCTATCAGACTCTGACGGGCACGCAACTCGCGCAGAACGGGGGACAGCAGAACGCCTACCAGTCGTTTGTGGATGTGACCAACCTGGTGAGGGACGCCGGGAACGGCGACTACTGGGCTGGAAACGTGCAAGCCGGGTCCGGGACCGACCGCTACGCCGGTTGGGCACTGACAATCGCCTACACCGCCCCCGGCCTGCCCCTGCGCAACCTGACCGTGTTCGAGGGCTTCAACACCGTGGGCTCTGGCTACCCCCAGAACATTGACGTGAGCGGGTTCACCGCGCCGCTGAACGGCCCCGTGGACGCGCAGTTGTCAATGGTGGTGTATGAGGGCGACCTGTCCCAGACCGGCGACTACGCCCTGCTCAACTCCAGCCAGTTGGCGACCGCCGTGTCGCCCGGCACCAACTTCTTCGACTCCATCAACTCCCTCAACGGCGCGTCCGTCACCACGCGCACGCCCGCGGACAGGAACATGCTGGGGTTCGACATCAAGAACTTGGGCGCTTCCGGGATCATTCCGAACGGCGCGACCTCGGCCCGGTTCAGCTTCTCATCCGCCGGGGACGTCTACTATCCCGGTGTTCTGGCCCTGGCCATCAACCTGTACGCGCCGGACTTCACCACGTCCACCAAGACGGCGGTCAACCTCACCAGCGCGGACGTCGCCAAGCCCGGAGACGTCATCCAATACGTGTTGACCTATAACAACACCGGCCAAGACCCCGCGGCCGGCTCGCGCGCGTGCGACCCGCTGCCCGCGGGCCTTGATTACGTGCCGGGCTCCATGACGCTGTTGACCACGCCGGATCCGGCGGTCGCGCCCACGTTGCCGCTGGCCATGCCGGACAACGGCGCCAGCTTCGGCAGCTACGCCGCCGGTAAGGTCTGCGTCAATCTGGGGCGGGGCGCCACGCCGACCGCCGGAGGCACCATTGAGGTCGGGGACTCCACGTCCTTCCAGTTCCAGGGCAAGGTCTCCGATTCGGCTGGCGGCACCACTCTGCGGAACATTGCGCACCTGGACTATCAGACCGGCACCACCCATGTGGCCGCCCAGTACGACACGCCGCCGGTTCTTACCCCGGTGGCCCTCAAAGCGGATGTGCGTATTCAAAAGTCGTTGGCCCCGAGCGAAGCCGTCGCGGGACAGGGCGGGCAGACCACGCTGGTCGTCACCAACGCCGGGCCAAACCAGGCGACTGGCGTGGTGGTGACCGATCCGCTGCCCGCCGACTACACCGCCACCAGCGTGACCTGGGTCACGGCGCCGGTGTCCTCCCCGGCGCAATCCGGCACCTGCCCCGTTCCGGCGGCCGGCGCTCCGGTCGTCTGCCCCCTGCCGGACTTGGCGCGCGGAGACCAGGCCCAGGTGCTGATAGCCGGGGCGACGGCATCGTCCTCGGTGGCTACAACGCTGTCCAACGTGGCGTCCGTGGCGACCACCTCGTTCGACCCGGACCTGTCCAACAACGTCGACACGGCCTCGATTCCCATGACCCACCAGGCGGACCTGAAGATTGAGAAGACACCCGCCACGGCCACGGTGACGCCGGGTGAAAAGATCAGCTGGACGTTGACCGTGACCAACCAGTGCAACCACGCGACCAGCACAAACCCGGGCGGCTGCCTCTCGGACGCGGTGGGCGTGGTCATCTCCGACACGGCGCCGGACCCGGCGAAGCTGGTTTTGACGAAGGCGACCGGCGCCGGCGCGAGCGGAACCACCCAAGTCGCGGTGACCTGCCCGGCCACGCTGCCGTCCCCCTCGACCTTCCAGTGCCAGGTGGCCGGCGACGGCCGCTTGCGGCCCGGCCAAACGGCCGTGATCACCGTCGAGGGCTACGTCATGGGCAACCTGACCGGAGGAACGGTCCAGAACCAGGCGGGCGTGACTTCCGACACGTTCGACCCGGTCCAAAGCGACAACACCGCTACCGCGGTGGTGACGCCGGGCCAGCCCGTGGCGGACATTCAACTGAAGAAGAGCGGCCCGGCCACCGTCATGGCCGGCGGGCGCTACAACTACACCATCACCGCCCAGAACTTCGGGCCCTCTGACGCTTCGGCGGTGACCGTCGCGGACGCCCTCGCCGGGACCGGCCTGGTGGCGGACGGCTCGACCTTCGCCACCTCGGACCGGGGCACCTGCGCGGTCGCAGCGGGCACGGTCAGCTGCGACCTGGGCTCGCTGCCGGGTCCCAGCGCGCCGGGCAGTGCGGATGGCGGCGCCATCGCGACCATCACCATCACCGGCGTCTTGGTGCCGGCGAACTCCAACGCGACCTCCCTGACCAACACCGCCGCGATCACCTGTGCGGGGCAGGCGTGCCCCGCGCCGCCCGGGCCCACCCCGCACCCCGACTCGCCCTCCGTCACCAGCGACGTTCAGACTTCGGCCGACCTGTCGGTGACCAAAGTGGGCTCCACAGCGGCGGATCCGCCGCCGAACAGCCAGGTCACGTACACCATCACGGTCAAGAACAACGGGCCGTCCGACTCGCGGGGCGCCTGGCTGATGGACTCGGTGCCGGCAGGCTTGACCCTCTCGGCGCTCAACGTGACGACCGGCGGCGGAACCTGCAACGAGGTGTTGGGGACCTGCGACCTGGGCACCGTTCCGGCGGGCGCGACGCGCGTGATCACGGCCGTGGGCACCGTGAGCCCAGTCGGTCTGACGGAGAACGAGCAGACTGTCGAGGTGGGGTCGTTGTGGACAGACGATCCTGATACGGGCAACAACGAGGCGATCTGGAAGCACTCGCCGAACCCGCAGGCCGACCTGGCGCTTGAGAAGTCCACGCCCCCGCCCGGTTTCAGGGCCGGGGTGGCGCATGAATACCAGTTGGTTGTCACGAACAACGGGCCTGACGCCTCCGGGACCATAACCATCACCGACACCCTCCCGGACGGCGTGACTGCGGGGGCTTTTGACGCGTCGGTGCCCTGCACCGCCAGCGCCGACAAGAAGACTGTCACCTGCCTGCGGGCCGCCTCCCTGCAGGTCGGTCAGTCCTGGGGCTTCTTGTTCCCCGTCAACGTGGACCCCGGCCTGGAGCGGGGCACCCCGATCTTCAACACGGCCACCGTCGAGTCCCCATTGGACGACCCGAGCCTGGCGAACAACACGGCTTGGACCTTGGACCTGGTCCACAGCGAAGCGAATGTCAACGTGGAGTACTCCATCCTGTATCCGGGGCCGGGGTCCGACCCGTGCGCCAGCCCGACCGGCACGGCGCCCGCCTACACCGGGGCCGGCTCGCTCAGGTGCGCGCAGATCCGGGTTGGGAACACCGGTCCGTCCACGGCGCGCGACGTGCAGATTCGTTCTGATGTGGCCGTTTCGGCCATTCCCGACCAGACCTCGTTCCCCGATTGGTGCACGGCGGTCAACCAGGAGTTGGTCTGCAACCTGGCCGCCTTCACCGGCGACAACGAACTGCGTCCGGGCATGTCCTTGTCCTTCAAGTTCCCGTTCACAATCGCCCCGAACACGCCCGCCGGAACCTACGTCGACTGCGGCCACTCCGCGACCTGCGCGGGCGGCCCAGGCGGCTGGGCGACCGTGGCGACTTCGACCTATGAGACGGACTTCTCCGACAACCTGGACACCGCGCCGTTGGAGATCGGCGCGCCGCAGACCAACCTGCAGATGGCCAAGACCGCCCTCACCACAATCCCGAACCCGAACGGGGACGGCCACGACTCATACGTGGCTGGGGAGAAGTTCGGGTACCGGATTGACTTGTCGGTGCCCGCCCGCCTGGACACGGGTTACGGCCTGAGCATCCCCGCCGCAGACGCCTCAGACGTCCAATTGACAGACACGGTCCCCGCCGGTTTCCTGATCACCCAGGTCAACACCTCCCAAGGGACCTGCGATCCGATCACCACGCCGGTGGCCTCCGTCAGTTGCTCCCTTGGAACCGTCAAGGCCTCCACCGACGCGGCCAACACGCAGGTGATCTCCGTCTACGTCTACGGAACGGTCCCAGTCGGCGCGACAGCCGAGATCATCCCCGACGGCGGAGCGGTCAACATCGCGCTGGCCACGTCGCCCACGCCGGGCCCCGGAGGCGCGCCCACCAGCGTCACGGCCACGGCGGCCACGGACGTGGTCGAATTGGGCGACCTGGCCGTCAGCAAGCTCGCCGACGTCCCGGTTTCCTATGCGGGCGCGTCCGTCGGCTACACCGTGACCACCATCAACAACGGCCCGTCCAACGCGCCCGATGCCGTGTTGTTCGACACGCTGCCACTGGGGCTGACGCTCGACCCGGCCAACTCGCCGGGCTGCGCCTTGGAGCGCACGGAGTCTGACGGCCGACAGGTCGTCAAATGCGAACTAGGGGACATCGCGGTCAGCGCGTCGGTCAACACCCGGATAGTCGCGACCTCAGACCCGAGGGACTTGCGGCCCTATTGGTGCCCGGGCAAAGACGGGGTGAACGGGCAGCGTTGCGACTCCGTTGTGTTGCCGCCAGCGGACTTGGGCGACGAATACCCGCGTGATCTCCTCAACCAGGTCGAGGTGACGTCAGCGGCCGTCGACACCAAGACGGCCAACAACCGGGCGAGCGTCACCACCCAATTGCGGGCGTTGGCGGACATCGCCATCACGGCGGGCGTCAGCACCGACACGCCGTCCGCCGGCTCGGAGCTGACCTACTCGCTGACGGGGGTCAACAACGGGCCCTCGGCGCTGGACAACCCGGTCGTGGTGTCCGTGTTCCCCAAGGGCTTCCAAGTTCTCGCGGTCGACGAGTCCTACATGGACTGCACCACATCCCATGTGGGCGAAGGCCTGGAGGCGGTGTACACCGTGACCTGCGTGGGCTGGAAGGTGACGCCCATCCGGGACTCGTTCCAGCCGGGAATCAACGTGCCGGGCACCGTCACGGTGCTGGTGCCGCCCGGCATTCCGGCCGGCGCCTACGACGCGACGGCGCAGGCCTATTCGCGCAGCCCGGTGCGTTGCACCGACCCGACCGATCCGCCTGCGGGCGCCGGCACCTGCGAGTCCGACTATTCGAACAACCAGGTGACGGTGACGGTCAACGTGGTCCAGGTGGCGGACACATCGATTGAGAAGCGCCTGGTGGCGCCAATTCCAATCCAGGCGGGGGCGGAGGTCACCTACGAGTTGACCGTGGCCAACGCCGGCCCCTCGGTGGCAAACAATGTCACCATCTCCGACACGGTGCCTGAAGGCTTGACGTACATTTCCGGTTCCTTCGGCTCAGGCGGGACCTGCCCCGCACCCGAGTTCAAGGACGACCAGACCGTGGCCAACTGCGGACTCGGCGCCCTCGCGCCCCAGCAGAGCATTGTTGCAACGCTGGTCTTCCGGGTTGACGACGGCTTCACCGGCGAGGTTTGCAACGCCGCCATGGTCGGGTCTGGGGCGCTTGACAATCAGATCGGCAACAACACCTCGACCGCGTGCTCAACGCCCGCGCCGCAGACTGACGTGGGGGTCGAGTTGACGGCGGACACGCCGCAGGTGGCGGTCGGATCGGCTGGGCGGCTCACGGCGGTGGTGACCAACCACGGGCCGGCGGCCGCGCCCGCCACCCAGGTCGTGTTCACCCTGCCCGCCGGGTTGGCTGACGCGCAAGTCGTGGCGGCCAGCGCCTCCGGCGGCGGACCGCTGCCGGGCTGCACCTCGTCCGGGCAGGTTTTCACCTGCGTGATCGGCGAACTCGCGGTCGGCGGCACCGTCACCTACACCATCACGGGAACCGCGACGGGAGCGCCCGGCGACTCGCTGGCGGTTCAGGCGGCGGTCACCCACGACTTGGTCGACACCGACCCGGGCAACGACACGTCACAGGCTTCCCTGTCGCTGACAGCGGAGCCGAGCCCGTCGCCGACTGAGCCGTCGCCCGGTCCGACCGGGGCCACTCCGGCCCCGACCGCTTCGGGACACGCGGCGAGTCCCAGCCCGTCGGGAGGCGGCTCAAGCGAATTGCCGTTCAGCGGCAGCCACGCCCCGGTCCTCGGAGTCGCGGCCGCACTGGTCGTCCTTCTCGGGTCGGCGCTGGTCGCCCGGAGCCACCGACGCCTGAGCCGCTGAGCCGCGGGCACGCAAGCAAATCGGGGGGAGAGAGGCCCTCAATGCTGGTAGTAGTTGGGGGCCTCCACCACCATTTGGATGTCGTGCGGATGTGATTCCTTGAGCCCCGCCGGGGTGATGCGCACGAATCGGCCTCGTTCCTGCAATTCGGGAATGGTCCGGACGCCGACGTAGAACATGGACTGCTGGAGCCCGCCCACCAACTGGTGGGCGACCGCCGCCAAGGGGCCGCGATACGGGACCTGGCCCTCAATGCCCTCGGGTATGAGCGCGTCATCAGACTCCACGTCGGCTTGGAAGTACCGGTCCTTGGAGTAGGACTTCTTGCCGCGCGAGGCCATGGCCCCGAGCGAGCCCATGCCGCGGTAGCGCTTGAACTGCTTGCCCTGGACGAAGACCAATTCGCCGGGCGATTCGTCGCAGCCGCCCAGCAGCGATCCGAGCATGACCGTGCCGGCCCCGGCCACGAGGGCTTTGGCGATGTCGCCCGAATACTGCAGGCCGCCGTCGGCTATGACGGGGACGCCGGCCGGGCGGCAGGCTTTGGCCGCCTCGTGGATGGCCGTGATCTGGGGAACGCCCACGCCCGCGACAACCCTGGTGGTGCAGATCGAGCCGGGGCCAATGCCGACCTTGACCCCGTCCACCCCCGCGTCGATCAGCGCTTGCGCCCCCGCTTGGGTGGCCACGTTGCCGCCCACAATGTCCACGCCGGCCGCGGCCTGGTCGGCCTTCAGCTTCGCCACGATCTCCAGCAACGCGCTCGTGTGGCCGTGGGCCGTGTCCACGACCAGCATGTCCACTCCCGCTTCGATCAGAGCCCAGGCCCGGTCCAGGGCGTCGCCGAAAAAGCCCATGGCGGCCCCAACCCGCAGCCGGCCCTCGGCGTCTTTGGCGGCGTTCGGGTATTGCTCGGTCTTGACGAAGTCTTTGACCGTGATCAGGCCGCGCAGCCGGCCGGCCGAGTCGACGATCGGCAGCTTCTCAACCCGGTGCTTGGCCAAAAGGCGAGCGGCCTCCTCGCCGGACACGCCCACCGGGGCTGTCACGAGCGGCATCGGCGTCATGGCGTCGCGGACTTTGAGCCTGGGGTAGTCGGAGCGGGGGACAAAGCGAAGGTCGCGGTTGGTGATGATGCCGAGTAGGACGCGGTCGGGGCTGATCACGGGGAGGCCGGAGACGCGGTACTGGCCGCACAACTCGTCTAGCTCCGCCAGCGTGGCGTCCGGCCCAACCGTCAGCGGGTCGGTCACCATGCCGGATTCGGACCGTTTGACCCGGTCGACCTGGCTGGCCTGGTCGGCTATCGACAGGTTGCGGTGGATCACCCCGATCCCGCCTTGGCGGGCCATGGCGATGGCCATCCGGGACTCGGTGACCGTGTCCATGGCGGAAGACACGAGCGGCACCGCCAACTCGATGTTCCGCGACACGCGCGTGCTCGTGTCCACCTCGGAGGGGATGACGTCGGATTGCTGTGGGACCAGCAGCACGTCGTCAAAGGTCAGGCCGACAAAGGCAAAGGGATCGGATTCGTCGCGCTCAGCGCCGGGGACACCAGTCACATCCACCCGACCAGCATAGCCAGGAGCTCTTGGCGGCCGATGCCGTCCGGTCGCCCCACGCCGCCAGTTTCGCCGTCGGCGTGCCTCGGTTGGACGCCGATTTGGGCTGTGGTTTCTGGAGAGGTATAGTTTGCGGTGCAAACCAAACGGATAGGGGACGTGATGGGCGAACCGCCATTCGGCGCCGCTGGCGACGGTGAAGAGTCGGCCGGGCAGCCGGGCGCGGCGGGCGCCGTGCCCGGCGGCCAGACCTCGGCGGCGGCACCGGGGTCCGGCGGCCTGACTCCGGCGGAGGCGCTGGCGGTGTTGGACGAATCGGCCTACCGCGCCCGGCGGGCCTTCGCCGTTGACGACCGGTTGCTCTACGGGGCCTGGGGCTTGGCCTGGTTTGGCGGCTTTGGCGCATTGTGGCTGGCCACTCTGGGCGGACGGGAGGACGCCTGGCCACCTGTCTGGGCCGTGATCCTGTTCGGCTGCTTGATTGCGCTCGCCATCGCGGTGAGCGTGTTCCACTCCGCGACCCGGCAGGCCGAGATCCGGGGTGGCCGCCGTTGGTCTTCTGCGGCCTGGGGATGGGCATGGGCGGTCGCGTTCGGCGGCGGGATGACCGGGTTCGGAACGCTGGTTGACCAGATCGGCTCGGTGACGGCCGTCATGGCCCTGTACAACTTGTTGGCGGGGTTGATTGTCGGATGCCTGTACATGGGCGCGGGTTCGGTCCTTGGCGATAGGGCCATGTTCACCATTGGGCTGGTGCTGGTGTTGGTGTCAGCCGCGGGCGCGCTGGCGGCCGTCGCACGCGGGCTGCCGCTGGCGTACCTGGTCATGGCGGTGGGCGCCGGCGGCGCGCTCGGGGCGGGCGCGCTGATGGCGCAGTTCCGCGTGGCGCGCGAACGGCGCCAAGCAGGAGGCCGCCAAGGAGAAGGGCGCCCAGCGGTAATACTCCGCTCAAGTGGGCACCAAGGGGAAGGGCGCGGTGGTGGCGGCGCCTGACCTTGACCCGGTGATCCACGCCGCTTCGCGTCTGCGATTGGTAGCAATCCTGGCGGCGCTGGCACCGGCAGAGGCGATTTCTTTCGGCAAGCTGCTGAGGATCGCCGAAATGACCCAGGGCAACCTGTCCACCCACCTGACGAAGCTGGAGGCGGCCGGTTACGTCCGCATCGACAAGACCTTCGAGGGCAAGCGGCCGGCCACCTATCTGCAACTGACGCCAACCGGGCGCTTGGCTTTCGAGCGTTACCGGGAAAACCTGCAACAACTAATACGGGGAAGCGAATGAACGAGCACGCAATTGAGATCGCCGGCGCGGTGAAAACCTACCGCAAGGGGGCGCCGCCAGCGCTGAACGGACTGGACCTCGAAGTCCGCCGGGGCGAGATTTTCGGGTTCCTGGGACCGAACGGCGCGGGCAAGACCACGGCGATGCGGGTGGTCATGGGGTTGGCCGCCTTGGACGCCGGCCGCGTCTCCGTGTTGGGCTTGGCCCCCGGTTCGCAGGCGGCGCTCGCCCGGACGGGCGCGTTGATCGAGACCCCGGCGCTGTACCCCGCCGCGAGCGGCCTGGGCCACCTGCGGGCTGTGGCGCGGTGGAGCGGGGCGGGCCCGGAGCGGGCAAGTGAGGCGCTGGACCTGGTGGGCTTGACGAGCGCGGGCTCCAAGAAGACCAAGGACTACTCGTTGGGGATGAAACAACGGTTGGGGGTGGCGACGGCCCTGCTGAAGGATCCGGAGTTGCTGGTGTTGGACGAACCCGCCAACGGTCTGGACCCGCAAGGCATGAGCGACATGCGGGAGTTGCTGGCCCAGCTGCGGCAGGCCGGACGGACAGTGCTGCTGTCCTCGCACCTGCTGGGGGAGGTCGAACGAATCTCCGACCGGGTCGGCGTGATCGTGGACGGCCGCATGATCCGCACGGCGTCCCCCCGCGAGCTGCGCGACGAGGCGATCACCAAGGTGTTGATCGACGCGAGGCCGCTTGATGAGGCGGCGCGGGCTGTGCGGGAGTCGGGGCTGGTGCCGCCGGGCGCCATCGCCATCGGGGGTGGCGGCCAACTGGATGGTTCGTTTGACCGGCCAGCCGGGGCAAACGGCTGGTCCGGCATGGAACCGGCCGCCCTCTCGGCGAATAGTGCGGCCGGCTTGTCCTCCGGCGCGAGCGCCGGATCCGGGGAGGCGCTTCACGCCCCCGCCGGCTCGAGGCTGGTGGTGGGGTTGGGCGAACCGGGTCCGCGCGGACTGGTAGGGGAGGCCCTGGTGCCGGAGTTGGTCGGCTGCCTGGTTCGTGGTGGCCTGATGGTCTACGGGGTTGAGTTGGACCGGCCGGACTTGGCCGAGGCGTTCCTGGCGTTGACCCGAGCGGCGGGCGAAGCCCGAGCCGACGGGCCGCCCGGCAGCCCAAAGAAGCAACCGAGCCGCAGGGCGGAACGCCTCGCGGGCGGGGAGGCGACGGCATGAGCGCCCCCGACTTGACCCCCGACGGCTGTTCGACGGGCACCTCCGAGGCGACCGCAGGCTCTGCCGCCTCCGCCACGCCCACATTCGCGCCTGCCACCGCACCTCCTGCCGCGGCTTCAGCGCGCGCGCCGGAGCGGATGGGTTTCCCCTGGCGGGCGGCTTGGTCGCAGTTGGCCGGGCAGCGGTCGTTGTGGTGGATCCTGGTCGCTTGGGTGGCTGAAACGATCGGCTTCGGCGTGGTCCTGAACCATGTGATGTACCAGAACCTGGCCAACGGATCGTTCGGCGTTCAGGCCGACTCGGCGCAAGTCGAGGCGTTCCGGGATTCGCTTCTGCCCCAAAACCTCGCCTCTTTCGGGGCGGGCGCGGTGCCGTTCTACGGCGCTGCCATGGCGCTGGTGATCGGCGCGTTGGTGGTCGGGAACGAATACCGGCACGGCACTGTGCGCGTCCTGTACACCCAGGGGCCGGGTCGGCTGGCCGTGATCGGCTCCCAGTTGGTCGCGCTGGCGGCTTTCCTGGGCATCATGACGGTGGCGACCTACGCGGCCGACTACATCGGCCTGGTCGGCGCGGCCGAGGTGCGCGACTGGCCGGTTGGCGCGCCGCAGGCCGGGCCGCTGCTGGTCGCCATGGGGTCCACGTGGCTGATGACTCTGGCCTACGGTCTGGTCGGCGCCGCGCTTGCGGTGGCGACGCGCGGCACACTCTGGTCCCTGACGATCGGCTTGCTGTGGATTCTGGGCGTGGACACGCTGCTGATCGCCATCGCCAAGGCGGTCCCCTGGCTGACCGGCCCCGGGCAGGCGCTGATCGGCGCCGCAACCTCCAACCTGGCTGTCGCCAACGGCTCTTACCCGTGGTGGCCCGCAGTTCTTTCGACCGAGGTGACCGCGGCCGAGGGCTGGATCGCTGCGGGGGTCCTGGCGGCCTGGTCAACTGCGGCGGTCGCCGCCGCCCTGTTCCTGGTCAAGCGTCGCGACATCGGCCCGTGACCGCGCCCTGGCGTCCCGAACTCCCCGCAACGGCGCGGCCCCCCGGACTCGCTCGTCGCGGAACGGTCCGGACAGCCCCTCCCCACGCGCTGGCCGGTGGTCCCTCAGCCTTTCGGCACCACCAACTTGCAGGGCGTGGCCTGGTCGAACGGGCACTCGAAATGGAGCCATTCGGCGTCCGTTGACCGCTCGACCGGGCTGGTGGAGACTTCGGCGTCCCAGCCGTGCGCGGCCAGCCTTGCCACCACCTCAGCGAGGGTCATTTCGGCAATGCCGTCCATCAACTGCCCGAGGCTTGTCTGGTCCGGAAGGATCGTCAGCGTCAGCGGATTCCAGCCTGCTTCGATTCCCCAGGTCTCGCCGTTGAAGGTCGGTTCGATCGCCGCGAGTTCGGCTAGGAGGGCTCCGCGGTCGGTGCCCGAGCCCGCGACGACCGGCAGTTCCGCCGTCGCCGGGGCCTGGGCCCCGGCGGGTTGGGCGGTGGCGGCGAACATCTTCGAGTGCAACGTTTCCACCGGCTCGACCGGCTCGGCCAGAACTGAGATGCCGGGCTCCGCCAGCGACAGGCCGCACTGTTCAACCCCGCATTGCCTCAGGCCAACGCTGGCGCCGTCGTGGACGGTGACCAGGAAGAACGGTTCGAAGCCCTCCTGCGTCATCCGGTCCGTGAGTTCGCCGGGCCCGCCGAGCGAAATGGCAAAGAAGCCTTCGGTCGGCTGCTCGGACCAGGCGGCGTCCACGTCCTGGGCGGTCGGCTCCAGCCTAAGGCCCATGGCGAGCGGGAACCCGCTCGAGGGGCTGAGTTGGTAGGCACCCGTCTCTGCTGGCGCGAAACGGAAGGTTTGGGCGATGTCGGGGACCACGGCATCGTCCGCTGGGAACCAAATCCGGAAGGCGGCCCATCCACCCTCCGGCAGCGGCAGCGCAAACGTGGCGCTGGGGCCGTACGCGGCGGTTGGTGCGGTGTCGACGGCCACGACCTCGGCAACCAGGGCGGCGGCGTCCGCAGACGGCGCGGCCGTTGACGGGGCGGTGGGCGCGCCGCTTAGACGGGACGATTGGCTGGAGGCCAGGACGGCGGCGCCGCCGATTGCCACCACGGCCGCCGCCCCCACCGCCACGGGCATCCACAGCGCGCGCGGCCGCGTCCGGCGCCCATCCGGAGCGGCGGCCGTGCGCAAGCGCCGGAGGAACGGTCGAGTTCCAACGCGATCCGGCGGCTCAGTTCGGTGGCCCGTCCGATGGCTCGCCACTCGTGGGCCAGAACGTTGCGGGCGGTGACGAAAAGCCAGCCCGCGCTGGGCGGCGGGTCCAAGCCGCGGCGGGTGCGTTCCCACGCGATCCGAAACACCTCGGCGGCCACGTCCTCGGCCTGGTCAACGCCGCCCAGGCGGCGACGCGCGTACGCCACCAAACGGGCGTGGTGGTCGCGGTACAGGGCGGCGAATTCTCGAACCGCCTGCGGGTCGCTCGCCGAACCCGCGTCGCCCGATGCCGTCCGCCCGCCCCCCGCTCCAGCGGCCGGTTGGGCGGCGGTGCGGTAACGCTGGATGACTTCCTCCACGAAGGGTTAATTCCCGGTCAGGCCCCAAACGTTACAGTCCGCCGAACGGGACTGGGGGCGCTACGTGAAGCTGATTTTGACGTCCGGCGTGCGGGTGCGTTTCAGCTCGAAGAAGTCCGGGTGGGAGGCGAGGAGTTGGCAGCCGTCCCAGACCCGGCCGGCGTCCGCGCCTTGGGGGGCGCGGGACAGGACCGGGCCGAAGAATGCCGGGCCGCCTTCCAGCGCGATCACGGGCGAACCCACGTCAGAGCCGACCAGTCCCATGGCTGCCTCGTGATCCGCCAAGATGACCTGATCCCAACTGGTGTCCTGGGACGCTTCGACGGCGGGCTTCTCCTCGAAGCCGAGGGTGCGCGCGGTCTGCGCGACCAACTCGGAGTTGGCGACCGCCCCGTCAATGAACAGGCCGTTGCCCAGCAGCTGGTAGGCCTGCTCCATCACGGCGTCGCCCTGCTCTTGGCGGACGAAGGCCAAGAACCTCTCCAAGTTGAGCGAGGCGCGATGGCCGTCAGCGTGGGGCCAATCGCCGCGTCCTTGGTTGAGGTAGTACAGGGACAGCAATCGCGGCGTGATCTGAATTCCGCGCACCTCCCGCACCTGGGTCAGCCATTGATAGGTCACATAGGTCCACGGGCAAATCGGGTCGAACCAAAACTGGGCTGTTTTCACGTTGGAATGGTAACCGAGCCGGGCCTGCCTGGCCCAGATGCCGGGCTAGACGCTCGCGCTTTGGCCTGGGCGGCCAGACGGCGCCGAGACGCCTACGGCTTGGCGGCTGTGCCGCCGCCGGGGTCGCAGAGGCCGCCCTCGACCACGGTTTGGGCGGCCGTGATCGCGAAGTCCTTGACCTTGCCGCCTTCGGCGTGGACGCCAACGCACCAGGAGCGAGGGCCCTCAAAGTCGGACGAGGCCTGAAGCTCGACCCCCTCCGACCGGGGCACAACGATTTCCCTCTCGCCCGTGGAGCTGCGGACGGTGAGGATGTAGCCCTCGGTGCCCTGGTCGAACTCGATTGTCCCCCGGCCCTCGTCCCGCAGGCCGACCGCCTCGCTGGCGACCTCTTTGCCAATGCCCTGTAGGTCCCATTGAGCGTCGGAATCCGCCGTCTTGGCCCGCTGGCTCAAGAACAGCGGGATTGCGATGGCCGCGAGGATGACGAACGGCAGCACCAGGGCACCCACCACGATCCCGACGATCAGCCCGGTCCTCTTCTTGGCCGGCGGGCCCGGGACTAGCGGGGGCGGCGCCGGATGGTGAGAAGCAGCACCGGGGTAGTAGCGGCCGTCGGCCGCCAGGTAATGTCCGGGCGGGGGCGGGCTGAACGGGTTCGGAACGGGCGCTTGCTGGCTCACCGGATCCTCCTCGAAAGCGACTGGGGGAAGGTCGTTTGGCTGGACAAGCCCATCGACCGCGGTCAAGAAGGCGTCAGGCAGCCGCTCCGCGGTCGGCAGAACCGGGGATCGCCTAAACGCGGATCAGGCGGGCGCCTGCGGCCACGAACCGGTTGGCTGTCGAGGTCGACAGCTCGTGTCCGGTGATCAGCATTTCGAAGTCCTGCACCTCGGCGAACTTGACGAAGCTGGCCACGGAGAACTTGTGATGGGCGCCAATGAAGATTCGCCGTGTCGCGGCTTTCAGGGCTGTCTCTTTGACGGCGGCCACAGCGGGGTCCGGCGTGGTCAGCCCACGTTCGATCGAGACGCCGTTGGCGCCGAGGATGGCCAGGTCGATCGTCAGTTTGGCCAGCATTTCCGCCGGCCAGTGGTCCGCCACCGCCAGAGTGGCCGCGCGAAGCCGACCGCCCAGGATAACCACCTGCACGTTTGGCCGTGCGGCCAGGGCGGTCGCAACCGGCAACGACGCGGTGACAACCGTCAGCGGCCGGTCGGAAGGCAGACGATGCGCGACCAACTCCGTTTGGTAGCCCTCGTCGAGGTATATGGTTTGCGCTGGGCCGAGACGGCCGATCACAGCGTTCGCGATCCGCTGTTTCTCCTCCGGATTGATGCTGCGCCGGACCCCCAGGGCGATCTCGAAGCCGCCACTCTCAACCGCGTACGCGCGGCCGTAGGCTCGCCGGATCAGGCCCTGGGACTCAAGCAGTCGGAGATCACGCCTGATCGTCTCGGCAGACACGTGCATGATTGGCGGAATCCGGGACACGTCGATTCGTCCCTGCGAGCGGATGAGGGACAGCAACTCTGATCGCCGAGTGCTCGGTCCGGGACTCGGGCCGTCTGCGGGCTGGGTCATGGGTGGGGTCGCTTCCTTGTTGGAGGAGTCGTCATGGTCAGTGTTTGATGTGGTGTCGCCATCGAATGGCTTGGGCTGCTCTTGAGGCGGGACAGCGGGTCTTGGCGCCGCCGAGTGCCCTAAGGCGTGGCCTCCCAAACGGCTCACCAGACCGACCGCATCCTGGCCGTGGGGATCGAGATCGTGGTGGTTGTCCAACAGAGTCGCGTACTTCGCCGGTGATCGCAATGGTACGCCCGCGACCCCGAACTCCTGGCCACTTCTGCGGTCGGTCTGGTGTCCTAACCGCCGGCTCGTGCCCGGCGGAACCGTGAGGTGAGCGCGGAAGGCGGATGGCCGCTCACCCCGTCAGCAAATTCAGGTGTTTGCCACCGCCTTCCTCGGTTCGGCGGGCGACTTGGCGATCGCGCCGTCTTCCGAAGTGGGACTGGCGGGTGTCCGTCTTGACGGAGCGGGCCGCTGACGGCGCAGCTTGGCGGTTCTGCGCCGTCGGATGATCAACACGGTCAGCAACGCGATCAGGAGAACGGCAATGGACACGGTCACCCAGGGGAAAGCCATGATGCTGGTCTTCTTCTCAACAGGCGGAGAGTCTCCCACGTCCTCGCGGGGTGCCGGATCCACCACCCCTCGCAGATCGAGTCGGCCCAAGGCGACCATGGCGGCGGTGTCCATTGGATAGTCGAGCGACTGTCCGGGCAACAACTCGGGGACCTGGACGGCGGTGGTGCGCCTGGTTTGCCAGCCGAGCCAATCGGCGCTTTCGAGATACGCCTCGCCCGCAAGCCGGACATTGCCCGTATTGGTGACCCGCAGGACGGTTCGAACGCTTCCCCAAACGTCGAGTATGTCCGCATCGAAATGGGGATCGAGCAACTCGGCGCTCAGCGCGGGGCGCAGGGGACCCGCGACGCGGACGTAGAACCGCATGCCAACGCGTTGCTCAAGGCCGATTGTGGTGGTCGCGGCCGTCTTGTTCTCAGCGGGAAGCGACGCGACCAGGCCAGCCGCGTGGTCGCCGGGCTCAGCGTCAGGCGGGACCCGGAACCAGAACGAAAGATTGATTCGAGATCGAGCGGGAATCGTAACCCGCTTGGCGCTCAACTCGAACCAGGCGCCAGCCCCCGTCGGTGTTTCCGATTTCGGCTGAATGTCGAAGCCGCCGTTCGGTGTCATGACCGCGTCACGCGCGTAGATGTCGAGTTCGATTTCTTTGGTGCTGTAGTTGGCGACGGCCAGATAGTCCATGACCCCGTCGCCCGGATTCATTTCGTATTCGAACACGCCGCGATCGGTTGGCCCATCCGGCGTGGACGGCGCGACTCCCCAAGTCAGACGCTCGCTCTGGCGTTGGCCGGGGCTGAGGGGCGAAGGTTCGGGTGAGGGGGTGGCGGGCAGCGGACCCGGCTGAACAGCGGCGATGCCGGCCGGCGCGAGAACCAGCGCAGGCACGGCCAGCGTTATGACGGCCGCGAAGGTCGCGGCGCATCGGATGAATAGACGTTTCGTCCTCGGGAGTTGCACGAGTTGTCCCTTTCGACGTTTGGTGGGTGAGGGGCGGGGCCCGTTGTGGTGGGTTGCCCGCCCCTCGGTTGTGTTGGGTTTACAGGACTGAGAATGTGATGAGGGCTTGGTAGATGCCGGCCGCGATGGTGGTCGGTGCTTGG
>JAITFE010000136.1 GCA_031281585.1 Bifidobacteriaceae bacterium
CCCCATTTCCGCCCGACTGGACTCGTAGGCGTGACCCGGCGCGGCATGCGAGCGGCCGCAGGCGGCCTGGCCCTGGCCCTGGCCGCCGGAATTGGCCTGGCGGCCCTGCCGGGCCCGCGTGCGGAGGGCGCATCGCCCCCGACTGTGACCAGCGACTCCTGGATCGAAATCGCTTGGGGAACCGGGGAGGTGCGCGTGGGCGCGGCCGCCAAGGCGTCCGCAGCGGAAGTCGCGGCGGTCCAGCCCGATCATGCGGCGCTCACCTCGGACGGAAACGGCAACGACGCGGGCTCCGGCCACTGGGACGACTTCAAGGACCTCAAGATCACCGTCTCGCAGACCGCTGGCCTGATCGACCAGGCGATCACGGTGACAGCCACCGGCATGCGAACGACAGAGACCGGGATCGCCAACGACAAGAGCGGCCGCAACAACTTCTTGCAGTTGTTCCAGTGCTGGGGCCCGCCCCTGGGAGATGGTCTCGCCGAGCGGTGCCAATGGGGCGGCTACTCGCCCCTTGAGATTGGCGGCACTCTCGACGACGCCGTGGCGACCATGCTCCTGACTGCCAGCAGCGTGAGCCGCGACGGCCTCAGTTTCAAGGCCGTCACCGGCCAAGAAAACCAGACCGTCGTCCCTCCTCAGGGCCGCTCTCCAAATAGCGGGCTGGCAGAGTTCTTCACGCACGCCAACTCGAACGAGGTGCTGCTGGGACCTGTTTCGGAAATCGGCAGCCCCATAAGCTTCGTGGTCCAGTCCGCTGCTGCCCAGCCTTATCTTGGCTGCGGCGACCCGACTGCGGGCGGCGAACGCTGTTGGCTAGTCATAGTTCCGCGGGGACAGCACTCCGGCTCCTACGCTGGCACCACCGGCGCAGCGGACCGGTGCCATCCATTCGCGGGAGACGGAATACCGTATGGTGCCGAGACACCGTACGGCCAAGCAGGTTCGCCGATCTCGGCGAAGTGCTCGTTTTGGGATGACAGGCTGGTGATCCCGCTTGATTTTGACAACCCACGCCTGACCTGCCCAGACGGCTCGGCGGAACGCCGCGTAGTTGGCAGCCAGTTGCTCTCTCGGGCTTTGAGTTCCTGGCAACCGCGCCTGTGCCAGGAAAGCGCCACCTTCTCGTTCACCACAGGTTCGGCCAATCTGGTCCGCCAGCAACTCTTGACGGGCCAGGCCTCCATGGCAGCTGTTTCCAGTGCGGCCACCGTCGACAACATCGGACTGGCCGACCCAACACTGTTGGAGCAGTCCGACCTGGCATACGCGCCGCTCGTCAACAGCGGCATGGCAATCGGCTTCCTGATGGAAAGGCGGGCCGCAGATGATGGTGGCGGTCCGGTGGAAGACCTCAAGCTCACTCCCCGCCTCCTCGCCAAACTGCTAACCCAGTCCTACAAGTACGATGTTCCGCAGGTATCCAGTACGTCTGCGGCGAGCGAATCCATGGACTACTTGGCCACCGACACCGTGGTAGTAGATCCGGAGTGGGCCGCGCTAGGCAATCCAGTCCTGCAGCGGCAATGGGGACGGTGCGTCTGGACGGCTGTAGGGCCGCAGGGCGATGATCTGATCCAGCAATTGTGGCGCTATGTGCTGGCCGACGCCGACGCGGTCGCCTTCCTAAGCGGCGAACCCGACCCATGGGGCAACACCGTCAACCGGTACTACCTGCCGCCCACGCACCCAAGTGCGGCTGGCGGCGGTTATGACCTCCTCAACTCCCCCATCGACACCATGCCCAAGGCCGACCAGACAATCGCCCCAGATCAGGAGACCGCCCAAGAGCTTTTCCGTGGCTTGACCGTCGATTCGACATCCTACAGTCCGTACTCCGGCACCTTCGCGGAGAACGCCGTCAGAATCCTCAAGGCTGACCGGCGTGTGACGTTCGTCTGGGACCCAAACAAGTTTTCCGGCGCCAACGTGGGCTTCTTTGTAACCGGGACACCAGCACTCCCAACCGAACGGTTTGGACGTCTGATTCTCGGTCCAGTCACCGGCGCGGATGCCCGCAATTACGGGCTTACCGCTGCCAGCCTGGCTTTGCCTCTCACCTACAAGACCACCGCTGAGAACGTGGCGGAAGCGCGTGAATTCGTGGCCTACAGCGATGAGAGCGTCGCCGCGGCCATCGCCGCTAATCAGCCCGATCCATCCACCGGGGTCGCCGTGACCGACCCGGCAGCACTGCCAAGCGGCGCATATCCGCTAGCCGCCACGGTGTACGCCGCAGTCGATCTGAACGCAATGGGCCTGGACTCTGAAGCCCGCGAGGACTACGCGGACTTGTTGGAATACGCGGCCGGACAGGGCAACATCCAAGATGGTGTCCGCGGCAGCCTGCCCCTTGGCTATGTGCCGCTGACAGGCTCCCAAGCCGCCGCCGCCCGATCCTTGGCCGCCACACTGCTGACGGGTGCGGCCGACGACCGTGAGGAGTCGCAGCAGCCCGCGAGCCCGAATCCCGGTAATGGGGAGTCTCCCAACAGCGATGGCAGCGGGCAGCATTCGAATGGCGACGGAAACAATGCTCTCTCGGCCAACGCCCAGACGAGCGGCTTCACACAAGACAACGCCGATCCTGGAAACCGCACGCCGTTGGAGGACCCCATTGCGGTGGGGTCCAACACAGCCATCACGCAAACCGAGGCCAAGACTGAGGCGGCCACCGCCGGCGCCGCGCCGCCTGCCCGCCGCACGCTGGGCGTGCTGTTTGCAGTCGGCCTAGCCGGAGTCGTTGCCGGGCCCGCGCTCCTCCGCCGCCGCGAGGCGGCACCATGACCACGCCCCGCTGGATGCGAATCATTTCCACCTTGAAGGAGACAAAATGAAAACCCACCGCAGGCACCTCTTGGGCACCCTCGCAACCATTGGCGCGGCCGCAGCTGTGCTGGGGGCACCCTCAGTCCCGGCCCTGGCCGACCCACCGGGAATCCACCCGCCGCTCGCCGGAGTCGGCAGCGGCACCACACAGTAC
Source organism: Bifidobacteriaceae bacterium (assembly GCA_031281585.1). Classification (NCBI taxonomy): domain Bacteria; kingdom Bacillati; phylum Actinomycetota; class Actinomycetes; order Bifidobacteriales; family Bifidobacteriaceae; species Bifidobacteriaceae bacterium. Next base: position 2,987 of record JAITFE010000136.1, read on the forward strand.
GTTCTCGACGGTCTCGCTGACTCCATCCAACCGAGCGGAAGCATGATCATCGGGTCATACGACTCGACCGGCCCGCTCCTCATCCAAACGCGCGCCGTTGGATCGGCCTTCAACCGGCCCAATGGCTCAACGGCTGGCGTCAGGGCGCTCACCCGCTCGGCCGTTAGCGACACCTGGCCGCAGACCACTGGCGAGTCCACCACCCAGGTGGGCATCGCGAATCAAATCGACTTCGCCAGGTCTTCCAGGCCGCCTTCGGAGTATGGCGATGATCTGACCTACATACCGTTCGCCCAAGATGCGGTCACCTACGCGTATTCTGACCACGGCTACGCCTCCGTGCCGCTTTACCTCACCCCCGAGGATCTGGCCGCGATCTACCGGGGCACCGTCACCACTTTCGTGGACAGGAACGGTGTCTTGCGGACCTACGACCCCGCGCTGCCCCCATTAGGGTCTGATGCCAGGCAGTACTTCTTGGAATACATCGGCGTCACGGAAACCCAAGCCTCGTGGATTCTGAACGTCCTGCCGGAAAACGATGGCTCCCAGATCGACGGGATCGGCGAGATCATGCCCTTCTCCGTGGGATCCTGGATCGCCCAAGACAACAACGTCGAGCCCAACACCGTCGCCTACAACGACGTGCAACTTGGCGCGCTGGATGATTACTACTGGGGCGTCGTCTTGCCGGTCGTGGACGGCGCGATCAACCCCGACTTCCCGGCCCGGCGCCTGCTGTTCAACGTGGTTCAGACCTCGCGGCTTAGCGGCACCAGTGACCTCGACGTGATGTTGCAGAACACATTCGTGGGACAGCAGTCTTACGTCTGCCAATCCGGCTCGACCATCACGCACTACGGCTTCCTCACAACCCCTCACTGCGGCAACACAACCATCTTCAAGAGCGGTTATGTCTACTGATCGCACAACCACGATGACCATGTCGCCGCAGCCAACTAAGACTTTCCTGGCACCGGCTCTCAGCCGGTCGCAAAGGGAGGCCCCCGCCCCGCGCGTCCTAGACAGACGCTTGCGCGGAGCAGGGGCAACCAACGAGCGCCCAACCGGGCGCTCGAACAACCTCCGATTCTACAAGGAGATTCAATGAGTAACCAACGCAAGCGCGCCATCGGCGCACTCGCGACGCTTGGCGCGGCAGCGGCCGTGCTGGCGCTATCAGCCGGACCGGCCCTGGCCGATCCGGTGAACCCGGACACCGGAGCCTACACGCGCAACCGGACACTCAACGGAACCGGCTCGGACACCACCCAAGACCTCAATAACGCACTTGCGGCCGTGGTCACCAACCAGTCGGGTGCTCTGATCCTGGGGTCCTGGGACGCCACCGTGCCATCTGGGCAAGGCGACTTCATCGTCACCCGCACCGGCGGTACTTCGATTCCACGTCCTAACGGCTCCGGCCAAGGCGTCGCGGCTCTCAGAGCGGCGGTTGACGGCCAGTCGTTGACCAACCCTCGTGGAACATCCAGCGGTTCCCTCAACAGCAACGACCTACAGTTCGCACGGTCGTCTAGCGGCGTGCCGTACAGCACATCTGGTGATTATTCATACGTTCCGCTGGCAGTGGACGCGGTCACCTATGCAGTCGCGAATGCGAACACGACCCTCCCGCGGAACTTGAGCGTCGATGACCTCACCGCGATCTATTCCGCAAGCAATGGGGACACAGTAACGACCGAGGCGGGCTCCAGCTACGTGATCGGCACCGACTTGGTTCCGTTCCTGCCCCAGACCGGTTCGGGCACGCGCTCATTCTTCATAGGCGAACTCGGATTGACGGAGCAGGAACTCGGTAGCGCCGTCAGGTGGACCTACGGCACGGGCAACACACTGGTTCAGGAACATGACGGCGCCGTGCTGGATGCGATTCCGAACGCGATTGTGCCGTTCTCAATCGCCCAATACATCGCCCAAAGCAGAGCCTCCAATCTGACCATCCTTTACAGCGTGTCCGTGGTGGATCGTCGCCATAGCGCGACGCTGGCCAAGATCGACGGGATCGACCCGATCAGGAACGGCGTCCTCAACACCGCTTTCCCGGTCAAGCGGGCGGTCTTTACTGTCGTGGAATACGACGCGATCGCGAGCAACACCAACCTCGCCTACGCCTTCATCGACAATCCTTCCACCGCGAGCGTCACCGAAGGCGCTGTCTACTGGGCAGAAAGCCCCGATGGCGAGTCATATGTGATTGAAGACTTCGGCTTCGGCTCTCTCATCAATCGCGACACATTGGGGAATGGCGTCACGATCAAGGGCAACTTGTACAAGGCGGGCGATGCCGCGTCCTACCGGACAAACTGAGCAGGCTCAGCCATGCCACAAACCAATCCATTCACAAGCAATCAACCAATCACTGAGAAAGGCAATCCAATGTCAACCATCAAACCCCTTCGCCGCCGCGCCGGACTCGCCGCCGCAGCCGCCCTGGCAACCGCCGCTGCCGGCCTGCTCCTGAGCGCTCCAGCTCAGGCACTCCCGCCTGGCGTGGACCCAGCCAATCGTATTGGCGACCTCTACCTTGACGTGTACAGCGGCACGGTCGCTACCCTTGGCGGTCCGCAGCAACTGACGACCACAGTCGGATGCCCGGAGCATTACCGCGGATCCTCGCGCGTGTACTTGGTGTGGGCAGACGGCACCACTGACCCGAACCGGTTCCCGGCAGTCGTCTACATCGACGACCTCGCCGGCGCGGGCCTCGATGGGCAGCCAATCGACCGCCAGGGCGTCTACGCGTCTCGCTGGGTCACTGCGGCTTTCCCGAAGAGCATCTTCACCGATCACACTGAAACCGCGACCTACCTGGTGACCTGCGATCCGGGCGATGCGCCGGACGGGGAGAACTACCCGCTCGCCGGCGAGGGAATTGGCTCCTCCAAGTACTTCTCGATCGAGATGGACTTTGTGTGGGGCGACGGGTCCAATCCGACCTGGTCCGCAGTTGAGCCCGCGGCCGCCGAGTACGACTCGTCCGAGTCCGACATCAACGTGGACATCCCCACGCTGACCACGCCTCCGGGGCCGGCCACCGGTCTGAAGATTTCGGTCAAGCCTGGCGCGACCACTCTGACCGGCCCGAAC
>JAITFE010000137.1 GCA_031281585.1 Bifidobacteriaceae bacterium
TCCACCGCTCAAACGACCAAGACAACCAAGGCGGCCGCCGATACAACCAAATCTGGGATAGGTCCGCACCCCAGACAACCCAGGTCCCACACGCCCACCAACAAAACTGACGCGCACCCCACCGGCCGGTCGCAGGGCGGTACCCTGTAGCAGTGCCGGTTGAGATTGCGCCATCGATTCTGACAGCCGATTTCGCCAATCTGGAACGGGAACTGGAGCGAATAGCCAGCGCCGATTGGGTTCATCTCGATGTCATGGACGGCCACTTCGTGCCGAATCTGACCATTGGGCTGCCCGTGATCCGGCGAATCGCCCAGATCAGCCCCCTGCCGACCGACGTGCACCTGATGATCGCCAACCCGGACCGGTTCGCGGCCGAATACGCGGCGGCGGGTGCCACTTCCGTGACATTCCACCTGGAGGCGGCTAAGGCGCCGGTCAGGCTGGCCAGGGAAATACGCGCCCAGGGCGCCAAGGCGGCCGTCGCCGTCAACCCGGCCACGCCGGTCGCGGCGCTGGAAAACCTGGTGGACGAACTCGACATGATCCTGATCATGTCGGTGGAACCCGGTTTTGGGGGCCAGCACTTCATTGAGCGCTCGCTCGCCAAGTTGGCGCAGGCGCGCTCCTTGGTGGGGGACCGGCCCGTCAAACTGCAAATCGACGGCGGGGCCGACCGCCAGACGGTGCCCAGAATCGCCAAGGCCGGCGCCGACGTGATTGTGGCCGGTTCGGCCGTGTTCGGCGCCCAGGACCCGGCGGCCGAAATCCGCGCGCTGCGGGAGCTGGCTCGTTGAACCGGCCGCCGGACGCCGCTTCGACAGCCCCGTCGAAATGTCTTCTGAAACCGGACGAGGCCCTGGCCAGGGCATTCGCCCTGGCGGAACTGGGACCGAAGCACGGGCCCAACCCACGGGTGGGCTGCGTTGTCACGGACCGTTGCGGCTTTGTCATAGGCGAGGGCTACCACCGGGGGGCGGGCACGCCCCACGCGGAGGTGGCGGCTTTGGCGGACGCCCGCGCCGGGATGGCCGACACCCGCGGGGCGACCGCCTACGTGACGCTGGAGCCCTGCAACCACCATGGCCGCACCGGGCCGTGCAGCCGCGCCTTGGCGGAGGCCGGCGTCAGCCGGGTGGTCTACGCGCTGACCGACCCGAATCCGGCCGCGACGGGCGGCGCCGCCTACCTGGCTGATCGCGGGGTCCAAGTGGAAGGCGACGCCGACCCGCAACGCGGGATAGCGCTGAACCGCGCTTGGGTCCACGCCATGACCACCGGGCGGCCCTATGTAACCCTCAAACTGGCCGCGAGCCTGGACGGGCGGGTGGCGGCGGCGGACGGCTCCTCGCAGTGGATCACCGGCGCGCCCTCGCGCGCCCACGCCCACCGCAAGCGAGCCGAGGTGGACGCGATCATGGTCGGCACTGGCACCTTCCTGGCGGACCGGCCCAAGCTGACCGCCCGCCACGAGGACGGCACGCTCTACGAGCACCAACCGCTGCGGGTGGTGGTGGGGGAGCGCGCGATCGGCTGTCCTGAATACCTCCACATCAAAACGCATGATCCGGCCCAGGCGCTGCGACAACTGGCCGGGCTGCAGGTGACCCACCTGCTGGTTGAGGGCGGCCCGACGGTGGCGACGGCCTTCCTCCGCGCCGGCCTGGTCAACCAACTTGACTGTTACATAGCCCCGGCCCTGCTCGGGGCGGGCGGTTTGGCCTCGTTGGGGCAATTGGGCATAGAGTCGGTGGACGGCGCTCTGCGCTGGCGCACCAGACACCTGGAGCGGATCGGGGACGACGTGTTCATTGAGGTCGGAAGGTAGCCATGTTCACAGGTTTGATCGAAGAGGTCGGGCGAGTCGTCGAGGCGACCCCGACCCGGTTGGGTGTCGAAAGCCGGACCGTCCTGGAGGACGCGAAACTGGGCGACTCGATCGCCGTCAACGGCGTCTGCCTGACCATCACCGACATAGACCAGGGCAGTTTCGGCGCGGACGTCATGGCGGAGACCCTCCGCCGCACCAATCTGGGCTCGCTGGCCCCCGGCCAGCCGGTCAACCTGGAGCGGGCGCTTCGGGCCGACGCCCGGCTGGGCGGCCACATTGTCCAGGGCCATGTGGACGGGGTGGGCGCTCTGGCCGCCCGCGAGGACGGCAACCTGGCCTTCGCGGCGCCCGCCAGCCTGGCCAAGTACATTGCCCGCAAGGGGTCGATCGCCATCAACGGCGTCTCGCTGACGGTGGTGGCGGTGGACGATGCCGTCTTTTCCGTCTCGCTCATCCCCGCCACGTTGGCGGGCACCAATTTGGGCGGGCTGAAAGTCGGCGACACCGTCAACCTGGAGGTCGACATCGTGGCCAAGTACCTTGAGCGGCTGGTCCAGCGATGATCCGGACTGGCACGGTGGAGGAGGCGCTCGACGCCATCAAAGCCGGGCGGCCCGTTCTGGTGGCGGATGACGCCGACCGCGAGAACGAGGCCGACGCGATCATCGCCGCCCAGAACGTCGATCCGGACTGGATCGCCTGGATCATCCGCCATTCGTCCGGCTACCTGTGCGCGCCGATGACGGCCGAGCGGGCTGACGCCCTCAACCTCCCGCTGATGGTCCCCAACTCGGAGGATCCCCGGCGGACCGCCTACACGGTCACCGTGGACGCGGCGCGGGGCGTCACCACCGGGATCTCGGCGGCCGACAGGGCGGCCACCCTGCGGGTCTTGGCCGACCCGGCCTCCGGGGCGGGCGACCTCATCCGGCCCGGCCACGTGCTGCCGCTGCGGGCGGTGGCCGGCGGGGTGTTGCACCGGGGCGGGCACACGGAGGCCGCCGTGGACCTGTGCCGCCTGGCCGGCTTGCCCCAGGTCGCCGCTATCGCGGAAATGGTCAGGGAAGACGGGTCCATGATGCGCCTGGCGGACGCGGCCGCGATCGCCGGGGAGGCCGGTTTGGTGCTGCTGACGATCGCCGACCTGATCGCCTGGCGGCGGGCCCAAGGGGACGTGCCGAGCGAAGGCGCCCCGACGGCATCGGCGGCGGCGGGCGCCCGGGTCGTGGCGACTGGGAAGGCGTTCTTGCCGACCGCCCACGGGGATTTCGACATCCACGGCTACCGCGACCTGAGGACCGGCCAAGAGCATGTGGCGCTGGTGGCCCGTTCGCGGGCGGGCAGCGTGGTCAGGGTCCACTCGGAGTGCCTGACGGGCGACGCGTTCGCCTCGCAGCGTTGCGACTGCGGGGCGCAGTTGGCGGCGGCGTTGGAACGCGCCAACTCGGAGGGCGGCGCCGTGATCTATCTGGCCGGCCATGAGGGGCGGGGGATCGGTCTGAAGGCGAAGATCGACGCGTACGCCCTGCAGGACCTTGGGCGGGACACCGTCCAGGCCAATCTGGAACTGGGCTGGCCCGTGGACCGGCGGGAGTACGGCGCGGCCGCCGCCATGATCAAAGACCTGGGCATGGAGCCGATTGTGCTCCTGACCAACAACCCCGCCAAGGTCGAGGGGCTGGCGGCGCTCGGCGTGGAAGTGGCGCGGGTGGAGCGCCTGGAGGTCGGCCGGACACCCCACAACTCCGGCTACCTGGACACCAAGGCGTTGCAGCTGGGACACAACCTGCACGTGGGCGGAGAATTCGGCGCCGCCCGCCAGGGCCGCTGGGACGGCGAGCTGGACGGCCAACGGAGCGGGGCGAGCGCGTGAGCGGCGGCGGCGCGCCTGAGCTGGCGGGGAGCGGGTTCGACCCGTCGGGGGTGCCTTGGCTGGTCGCCGTGGTGGCGTCGCAGTGGCACCGGGAGGTAATGGACGGCCTGGTCGCGGGCGCCGTCCGCGTCTTGGAGCGGTCGGGGGCAGAGTTCTGGGTAGCGCGGGTGCCGGGAGCGTTCGAGTTGCCGCTGGCGGCCAAATGGGCGCTGGAGGGACGCGGGGGCCGGTCGGCCCTGCGGGCCGGCAGCGACGAGCCCCTCCCGCAGGCGGACGCCGTGGTCGCTCTGGGCGTGGTCATCCGGGGCGGCACCCCCCACTTCGAATACGTCTGCGAGGCGGCCACGTCGGGGTTGGGCAGGGTGGCCCTGGACACGGGCAAGCCGGTCGGCTTCGGGGTGTTGACCTGCGACAACGAGGCGGAGGCGCTGGCGCGGGCCGGACTGCCCGGCTCCAGCGAGGACAAGGGCGCGGAAGCGGCCCAGGCGGTCCTGGCCATGCTGGGCCTGGCCTCGAGGCGTTGACCCGCCCGGAGCAAGCCATCTTGGCTGGTCAAGCGGCGGCCCAGTAGGCTTGGGGCCTTGTGAAGACGTTTGACCAGCTCTATGTCGAATTGTTGGGGAGGGCCCAGGCGGGGCCGCCGGACTCGGGCAGCGCCCGGCTGCTGAAGGCCGGGGTGCACGCGATCGGCAAGAAGCTGATCGAGGAGGCGGGCGAGACGTGGATCGCCGCCGAATACGAATCCGACGAACAGGTCGCCCTGGAGGCCTCCCAACTGCTCTATTACATCCAATTGATGCTGGTGGCGCGGGGCGTGCCGCTGGAGAAGGTCTACGAGAAACTCTGATGCTGAGAATCGCCGTTCCGAACAAGGGCTCGCTGAGCGAGGCCGCCATCCAGATGCTGCGCGACTGCGGCTACGCGCAGCGCCGCGAGGCCCGCGAACTGGTCTTGCTGGACCCGGCGGCGGACGTGGAGTTCTTCTATCTGCGGCCCCGCGACATAGCCGTCTACGTGGGCTCCGGCACCGTCGACGCGGGCATCACGGGACGCGACCTGCTGCTCGATTCGGGCGCGGCCGCGATTGAGCATCTGCGGCTGGGCTTTGGCGGCTCGACGTTCCGGTTCGCCGCCCGGCCGGGGGCGGCCTCCAGCGTCGAGGCGTTGACGGGGCTCAGGGTGGCGACCTCCTACCCGGTGTTGGTGGGGGATTACCTGCGCGAACGCGGAGTCGAGGCGGAGGTGGTGCGGCTCGACGGGGCGGTGGAGAGCGCCATCCAACTGGGAGTCGCGGACGCGATCGCCGACGTTGTGTCGACCGGCACCACCCTGCGGGCGGCGGGGCTGGCGGTGTTCGGCGAGCCGCTGCTCGAATCGGAGGCGGTCTTGATCCGGCGCCGCCACGGCCTGTCAGACAACGACGGGCTGGCCAGGCTCACGCGGCGCCTCCAAGGCGTGCTGGTGGCCTCGCAGTATGTGCTGATGGACTACGACGTGCCCATCGGCGCGGTGGAGCGGGCGGTCTCCATCACTCCGGGCCTGGAGAGCCCCACGGTTTCCCCGTTGCACAACAAGGGCTGGGCCGCGGTCCGGGCGGTTGTGCCCGCCAAGTCCACCAACGAGTTGATGGACCGCCTCTACGAGGTTGGCGCACGGGGCATCTTGGTGACGGAGATCAAGGCCGCCCGAATCTAGCCCCGGACGGTCCGCCAACCGCGCCGCCGGGCTCACGCCCAGGTGACGACCTCTTCCAGGGGCCGGCGGGCCTGGGGCCGCTTCGGGTCGACGGAGCGGTAGCCGAAGACCGCCGCGACGGCGAAGGCGTCCAGTTCCGGGTCGATCAGTCCGGCCTCCGCCAGGACGGCGGTGGCCTGGTCGTATTGGAGCCCCTCCAGCGGGCAGGAGTCCACCCCGATCACGGCCGCCGCGACCAACATGTTCTCCAGCGCCAGGTAGGCCTGGCGGGCCGTCCAGCCGAACGTGGCGTCCGCGCTGCCGTAGACCCCGATCCGGTTGGTCAGGAAGTTCTTGAGGCGGTCCCGCCAGGCCGCGATCAACTCGGGCGACATGCCCTGGACGGTGGCTCCGATGTGGGCCAGGTAGTCGCCGGACGGGTCAATCCCCTTGGCGGTCTTGGCCGTGATGGCCACCAGGTGCGAGGCTTTCCCGGCCTGCTCTAACGACACGCCGGTGCGTTCCACGAACTTGGCCCGCAATCCGGGTTCGGCCAGGACGATTATGTTCCAGGGCTCCAGTCCGTTCGAGGAGGGGGCCAGGCGACCGGCCTCGCAGATGAAGTCGAAATCGGCCGGTTCGAGGCGGCGCTCCGGGTCGAACCCCTTGATGGCCCGGCGGAAGTGAAGCGAGGCGAGGAACTTGGATTGGGCGTGCTCTTTGGCTTGAAAAGGTGTGGCGCTAGACATGACGGCGATGCTAGCGCATCCGCGCCCCGGACTGGGGTGCGGAGACCGGGTCGGTCCGGAGCCTCAGGGCGTCAGCCCTGAGAGCGTTCCCAGCACCAGGCCCCCCAAGGCGCCCGCCACCAGTTGCGCGGTTAGAACCAGGCCCAAAATCCCCAGGCCGAGGGCGGCCAAGTGGCCGAGCCAAACGTGCGTGCCTTCATCCTTCCTCATACATCCACGATGCGCTGTGAGGCTCGAAAGCGCCTCCGCCCACCCGATGATTTCGGATCGTGGTCGGTCATCCCGGGGGCGGCGGCCCGCCCGCCCGGGTCATCCCTGGGGAGGACTCGGCGAAGGCAGCGTCAGGATCTCGGCGCCGGTCGGCGTCACCACGATGGTGTGCTCGAACTGCGCGGATCGCTTCAGATCAGCCGTTACAACCGTCCAGTCGTCGTCCCACAACCGCCAGTCGTAGGTGCCCAGGGCGAGCATCGGCTCGATCGTGAAGACCATCCCGACCTCGATCACGTCGTCGAACCGGGGCGCCGCGTCGTAATGCGGGATGATCAGCCCGGAGTGGAACGCCTCGGCCACCCCGTGCCCCGTGTAGTCGCGGATGACCCCGTAGCCGAACCGTTTGGCGTAGGACTCGATCACGCGGCCGATCACGTTGACCTCCCGCCCCGGCTTGACCGCCTTGATGCCGCGCATGAGGGCTTCGCGGGTGCGGTCCACCAGCAGCCGCGACTCCTGGTCCACGTCGCCCGCCAGGAAGGTGGCGTTGGTGTCGCCGTGCACGCCGTCGAGGAAGGCGGTGACGTCGACGTTGACGATGTCCCCGTCCGCTATCACGGTCGAGTCGGGTATGCCGTGGCAGATGACTTCGTTGAGGGAGGTGCAGAGCGACTTGGGGAAGCCCCGGTACCCCAGCGTCGAGGGGTAGGCGCCGCGTTCGACCAGGTATTGGTGCCCGATGCCGTCCAAGTAGTCCGTGGTCACCCCCGGCCGGACGTGTCGGCCGACTTCGACCAGGGCGTCTGCGGCCACGCGCGAGGCGCGCCGCACACGCTCAATGGTCTGAGCGTCTTTGACCTCCGAGCCGGGCCACGGCTCCGAGTCGGGCCGGGCCTTGCCGACGTATTCTGGCCGGGGGATCGACTTGGGGACCGGTCGCACAGGCGAAACGCGGCCTTTGGTAACTGGCACGCCGTCCATCCTAGGGCGACGGCGAACAACCGGCTCGCGGAACGGCTCAGGGTTTGAGGACCGCGCGGCCGATCACTTTGCCCTCGTGGAGGCGCTTGTAGACGTCCACGCCCTGTTCGAGGGGGTATTCCTCCGTGTGGATGTCGATCACACCGCGCCGGGCCAGGGCGACCACGTCGTAGAGTTCGCCACGGGTGCCCCAGTAGGGGGCGAAGACGTTGCATTCGTAGGGAACCACGCCGAACCCGACTGTGGCCCGGCCGCCGCCAATGCCGACTATGTTCCAGTCGCCGCGCACCTTGGTGAGTTTGGCCCCAAGGTCGATCGACGGCTGCACGCCGACGAAGTCAAACACCACCTCGGCGCCCTGACCGTGCGTCAGGTCGCGAACCAACTCGACCGCGTCCTCGTTGGACTTGACCGCGTAGTCCGCGCCGACCTGGCGGGCCAATTCCAAGTGCGCCTCGGACACGTCCAGCGCTATGACGCGGGCGGGCGTCAAATGCTTGATCAGCTGGATGGCGGTGTGGCCAAGGCCGCCCACGCCGAACACCACGGCGTAGGAGTTCGCGTCGAGCTTGGCGCGGGAGTGCTGGAGGGCGTGATACGGCGTCAGGGCCGCGTCGGTCAGGGGCACGGCCTTGACCGGGTCGAGGTCTTTGATCGGAACCAGGTAGCGGGCCCGGTCGACCAGCATGTATTCGGCGGCCCCGCCGTCGTGGCCCAGACCCGGGGGGGTGATGCGCCGGGCGGTGGCGTTGTAGCAGTAGTTCTCATAGCCCTCCGCGCATTGGCGGCAGCGGCCGCAGCCCCAAGGGCCGTAGACCAGCACGTCCTCGCCCAATGTGACCAGGTGTTTGACGCCGTCGCCGGCGTCCACGACCGTGCCGGCGCACTCGTGGCCCAGCGTCATGGGGAGCGGGTAGTTGAGCGCTGCGGCGAAGTGCTCCATGACGGCGATGTCGCTATGGCAGAGGCCGGCGGCGGTGACCTTCAGCAGGACCTGGCCGGGCCCGGGGGTGGGGACGCGGACTTCGCGCAACTCCGGCCATGCGCCGGGCCGGACCAGTCGAATCGCCTTCATTGTGGACATAGTGGCTCCTTTGCCTTGGTTGGGTCTCGCTTGGCCGCCCGCCCGTCCGCAAGCCGTCCGGGGGAGTGGACCAGGCCTAAAGACCTACTTTAGCCTGCCTGTCCAGCCGGGTCTAATAGGCCGAAAGCCCGCCGTTCGGCAAAGCCGCCCGCTTGGTCGCGGCTCAGTAGAGGATGACCTCGGCCTCCGCGCCGTGGAGGCGGCGGGCGGCCTCGGCGAGCGAGCCCGTCAACGACGGGTAGACCGTGAACGACTCGGCGAACTGGTCCACGGTGAGCTTGTTCTTGACCGCCACCGAGAGGGCGAAGATCAACTCGGAGGCCCAACGGGACACCACCACGCCGCCCACAATGATGTTCGTGGTTGGCAGGCAGAAGATCTTGATGAAGCCCTGGCTGAGGCCCTTCATTTTGGCTCGCGCGTTGCCCCGCAGCGGCAGCATGACGGAGCGGGCGTTGAGGGCGCCGGAGTCGATCTCGGCTTGGGTGGCGCCCACCGTCGCGATCTCCGGCGCCGTGAAGACGTTGGAGGCGACCTCTTTCAAGTTGATCGGCGCGACCGCGTCCCCCAGGGAGTGCCACATGGCGATCCGTCCCTGCATGGCCGCCACGGAGGCCAGAGCGAAACCGTCGGTGCAGTCCCCGGCGGCGTAGACACCCCGGACGGAAGTGCGCGAGACCCGGTCCACCATCACGTGCCCGGAGGCGGTCAGGGCCACGCCCAGGTCCTCAAGGCCAATGCCGGTGGTGTTCGGGATGGAGCCCACCGCCATGAGGCAGTGCGAACCCTCCACGCTGCGTCCGTCCGCCAAACCGACCACCACACCGTCGCCCCGGCGTTCGGCCGAGACCGCCCTCGCGTCGTTGTGGATGACAATCCCGCGCTCTTGGAACGACTCCTGGATCAGCCGGGCGGCATCGTCGTCCTGGGAGGGCAACACCTGGTGGCGGGAGGAGATCAGGGTCACGTCGACCCCCAAAGCCCGGTAGGCGGAGGCGAACTCCGCCCCGGTGACGCCGGAGCCCACCACGATCAGCCGTTCGGGCAGGGTGTCCATGTCGTAAATCTGGGCCCAGGTGAAGATCCGCTCGCCGTCCGGCGTGGCCGCCGGCAATTCGCGCGGCCGGGCGCCGGTGGCGATGAGCAGCACGTCGGCCGGGAGCACCTGGTCGCCGTGCTCCGTCGAGGCGATGATCAGCGACTTGGTGGCGCAGCGGGCCGTGCCTTGGACCACCCGCACACCGTCGGCCAGCAGCTGCCGCTCGATGTCCTCGCTTTGCGCCTTCGCCAACTCGCGGATGCGCTGGTGCACTTTGGACATGTCGACCCCGATCGCGCCGGCCAGGTCGCTGGAGCCGTCGGCCATGCGCAGGCCCAGCGAGCCCGCGCCGCGCAGCCGGGTCATGACCTCGGCCACCGCCGAGAGGGTCTTGGACGGCACCACGTCCGTCAACACGGCCGAACCGCCCAGTCCGCGCCGTTCCACCAGGGTGACCTGTCCGCCAAGCTGCCGCCCGACCAGGGCCGCTTCGTAACCCCCCGGCCCGCCGCCAATGATCACCACGTTGGTCATGTAGCCCCATCTTTCCTTAGCTTTGACTCTTCCCAAACTTACCAGCCGCTAAGGTGGCGCCATGACGAAAGAGATTTTCCTGGCCGGCGGCTGTTTCTGGGGCGTCGAGGAGTACTTCTCCCGCCTGCCCGGCGTGGTGGGGACCGAGGTGGGCTACGCGAACGGTCCCACCGGCGACCCGGTCGGCTATGAGGAGGTGTGCGCCGGGTCGGGCCATGTCGAGGCGCTGCGCCTGACCTACGACCCGGCGGTGGCGCCGCTCCGTTTCTACTTGCTGAGGCTCTTCGACGTGATCGACCCGGTGTCCGTCAACCGCCAGGGCAACGACGCGGGCCCGCAGTACCGCACCGGCGTCTACTGGACCGACCCGGCCGACCAGACCGCGGTCGAACTTGAGTTGGCGACTTTGCAGCGCCGCCACCGCGAGCCGATCGCGGTCGAATCGGGCCCGCTGGCCAACTTCACCCCGGCCGAGGAGTATCACCAGCGTTACCTGGCGAAGAACCCGGGCGGCTATTGCCACATCTCCCCGGCCCGGATGGCGGCGGCCGGCGAGGCAACGGACGCGCCCGATGCCGTGGAGGGCGTCCCAGCCCCGTCCGCGCGCCCCAGCGGCTCGGCTGCCGATCCGGCCCGTTTGGCCCGTCTGACGCCGATCCAGCGCGCCGTCACCCAGACGGGGGCCACGGAGGCCCCGTTCACGGGCGAATACGACCAGACCTTCGAGCCCGGCGTTTACGTGGACGTGACCAGCGGAGTGCCATTGTTCGCGTCGAGCCAGAAGTACGACGCGGGCTGCGGCTGGCCGGCCTTCGCGCGGCCAATCCCTCAAGCTGTGGTGGAGCTTGAGGATCGGTCTTACGGCCGGGTGCGCACCGAAATCCGGTCGGCCGGATCGGGAGCCCACTTGGGCCACGTCTTCGACGACGGCCCGGCGGACCTGGGCGGCCTGCGCTACTGCGTCAACTCGGCCGCCCTGGAGTTTGTGCCCAAGGAGCAGATGGCCGCACGGGGCTACGCCGAATACCTGCCGTTGGTCGAATCCCCGCGGGGCTGACCAGCTACTCCTGGTCGGTGCGAGCCGACCCGAAGACGATCTCGTCCCAACTGGGCACCGAGGAGCGCTTGGCCTGCGAGCGGGAGCTGCGCGTCGGCGGGCGCTCGGGCTCCGGCTCTGGTTCCGACGCGCCCTCGTCCTCCATTGGCAGGAACGGCTCGACATAGGGCCTGGACTCGACCGGGGCCTGCTCGAACAACGTGCCGCCCTCAGCGCCGCCACGCGCGCCCCAGAAGGTCGGCTCCGTCTCGTTGAACCGGTTCTGGTCCTCGAACGGGTCGGCGTCCGGATCGTCCGGCCAGACCTCCGTGGGTGGCTCGTCCGGCTGACGCAGCTCCAGCACGTCGGCCCGGCCGTCCACCGGCCGGGCCTCGTCCGCGAATCCGACCGGCTGGTGCAGGCCGCGATGACTCATCAAGCCGTCGAGCAGCGACACCGGCGAGTCGTCGGCCCCGTCCTCGAACTCCGGGTGGAGGTCGCCGTCCGGGGCGTCATCGCCGCTCCCCGGAACGGCGCTCAAATGCCGCAGCGGGGGAATAGGCCGGTCCGGCTCGTCGCCCCGGCCGATCCAATGGGCCTGGTCGTTCAAGGCCGTCAGCGAACGGCCCGCCAGGTCGACTTGCCAACGGGCGCGGACCGGTCCCGAATCGGCTTCGAAGTCGAGGCGCACCACCCACCCGCCCGGCTCCCGCACGGCGTCCCAGACCAGTAGGTCCGGGTCTACGCCCTGCTGGGCGACCCGGTCAAACGCCAGATCTTCAATGGTCCGCTCGCCCGGGTCATGCCGCAGGGCGAGGCGGCGGGCCTGGCGCGCCACATACTCGCGTTCGTCCAGCACGGGCGCGGCGTAACGGTTGATGTGCTCCAGGTCAAGGCCTGACGCCTCGGCCAACTCGGCGGGGCTGGTGCCGGCGCGGACCAGGGTCTGGATGTCCTTGGGCCGCAGCACCTCCGGAATCTGCACCGGCGCGTCCGGGGCCTGAGAGCGCTTCGCCCCGATGACGGCGGCCCGCAATTCGGCGCTGATGGCGACGGCGAATTCCTCCCCGGCCTGATCGGCGCAGATCAGCCGGTCGTCATCGGCCCGCACAAACGTCAACTCGTTCATCCCAATCCTTCCGCGCCAGCGAGTGCTTAGTCCTCACGAGCTTGGCACAGGTGGGGCCGTCGGCCGGGCAGGCGGAGTCGGCGTGCCGGAAGTCTCACCCGCCTCGAACGCCCGAAAGCGCAAATCCGGTGCGGCCGTCACCCTTGGTTCACACCAGGGGCGCGGAACGTGCTACCCTGTCGCGCGATCCGGTACGGAATAATCCCTCCGCCACGAGCGTTCCATGCGAGCCCCCGACAACCACCGACGAGATGAGACCTAAGGACTGATGGCTACCGATTACGACGCCCCCCGAAAGAACGACGAGGATCTGGGCCAGGACTCCCTGGAGGAGTTGAAGGCCCGCCGCGCGGAGAAATCCGCGGCCGTGGTCGACGAGGACGAAGCCGATGCCGCCGAAGGCTTCGAACTCCCCGGAGCCGACTTGTCCAACGAAGAGCTGTCGGTCCGGGTCCTGCCCAAACAAGCCGACGAGTTCATGTGCTCCTCCTGCTTCCTGGTGCACCACATCTCCCAGCTGTCGTCAACCGACCAGGACGGCAGTCTGATTTGCCTGGAATGCGCCACCTGACCGGCCGCGTGTGACGTAGGCTGAACCGTTGTGAAGACCCCTGTTGAAGTGCTGGTCACCCGGCTGGACGGGGGCATGCCCCTGCCCGCCTACGCCCACCCGGGCGACGCGGGGATGGACCTGGCCTCGGCCGAGGACGCGGTCATACCGCCCGGCGGCGGCCGCGTCACCGTGGCTACGGGGTTGAGCCTGGCGCTGCCGGACGGGTTCGTGGGCTTGGTCCACCCCCGTTCGGGCCTGGCAGCGAGGCACGGGGTGACCGTGGCCAACGCGCCCGGCACCGTGGACGCGGGCTACCGGGGCGAAATCAAAGTGACCTTGCTCAACACCGATCCCTCGGCGCCGTTCACGGTTCGGCGGGGCGACCGGATAGCCCAATTGTTGATCCAACGGGTCGAGGAGGCCACATTGATCGAGGTGGAACGCCTTCCCGGATCGGTTCGGGGCCGGGGCGGCTTCGGCTCGACCGGCCTGGCGGCCCAGACGCGAACTGACACCGAGAAGGAGTAGGGATGGCTTTGTTCAAGCGGCGCCGGTCCGACCAGTCCGAGGACCAGGCTCTAACGGCTGGCGGGCCGGACGGAACCGAAGCGGCGGCTGGCGGGACGGCATCGGGCCCCTTTGACGAGTCGGAACGGCCGGTCAAGGACGGCCTGGTCGACTTCGGCGCCATCCGCCTGCCGGCGCTGCCGGGCTTCAAGGTCAGCGCCGGGGTGGCCAAAGCCACCGGCCGGCCGGTTTCCCTGACCGTCGCGAAAGACGGGTCGCAAATGGAGTTGCAGGCGTACGCCGCGCCCAAGACCCTCGGCATCTGGGAAGAGGTGCTGGACCAACTGGAGGGCTCGGCCGCCAAGCAGGGCGGCAAAGCCAGCCGGGCGGAGGGACGGTTCGGGCCGGAGCTGATCGCCGAGATCCCGACGGCCACCGCCCAGGGGCGGACCGGCAAACAGGTGGTTCGCTTCATGGGTGTGGACGGGCCCAGGTGGCTGCTGCGGGGCGCGATCACCGGCAAGGCGGCCCGCGACCGCGCGGCCGGCGAGGACCTGGAGGAGCTGTTCGCGGGCGTGGTGGTGGTGCGGGGAACCGACGCACGGCCTCCCCGCGAGGCGCTGCCGTTGCGGCTGCCCGGCGCGGGCAAGGCCCCGGACGGTCAGGAGGCCGGCTCCGATCCGACGGCGTTGCTGGAGCGCGGGCCGGAAATCACCGAGGTCCGCTAATGCCGCCGGGAGGGCGCGTCAAGCGCTGGCTGCGCGACGTGTTCGACCCGTTGCCGGCGCTTGAGGCGGAACCCGACCGGCTGTTGGCGCGGGTCGGCGGCGTCAAGCCGATCAATTCGGTCGGGGACCGGGAGACCGCCAAAGTCACGGGCGTGATCCGGTCCGTGGCGATCGGGCCGCGCGGCCCCAAAGCCATGTTCGAAGTCGAGCTGACCGACGGAAGCGGCGACCTCCGGGTGGTTTGGCTGGGCCAACGCCAAATCTTGGGCCTTGAGCCCGGCCGGCAGCTGATTTGCCAGGGCCTGGTGGCCCGGGACGGGGCCATCCGGGTGATGCGCGACCCGTATTACGAACTGGTCCCCGTGGGGGGCGGCGAATGAGCGCGCCCGGCGACCAGCGCGGCCTGAAGTCGGTGGTCGCGGAGGAGTTCTCATTCGCCGAGGCCATGGGCGGCGTGCGCGGAATGGTCGAGTCCGTCTTGCCCGGCCTCACCTTCGTGGTGGTCTACGTCATAGAGCCGCGGTTGTGGCCGCCGTTGGCGGCGGCATTCGGACTCGCGCTGGTCTTGGCGGTCGTCCGGCTGATCGGGCGGTCCTCGGTGATGGGGGCGGTGTCCTCCCTGGGCGGGATCGCGCTGGGCGTGGTGTGGGCCCTGGTCAGCGGCAAAGCCGAGGGCTTCTACGCGCCCGGCCTGTGGATCAACGGCGGCTACCTGGTCGGCTGCCTGCTCTCGATCCTGGCGCGCTGGCCGGTGGTGGCGGTGGTGGCGGCCATGGCGACGGGACGGCTGGAGACGTTCCGGGCCGACAAGGCTTTTGTGCGGCGGGGGGCTTGGGCCACCTGGCTGATGGTGGCGCTGTTCGCCGCCCGCCTGGCCGTGCAGCTGCCCCTCTACTTCGCGGGCCAGGTGGCGCTTCTCGGAACGCTCAAGCTTGCGATGGGGGCGCCGCCGTTCGTGGCGCTGCTCTGGGTGTCCTGGCTGATCATGCGGCCCGTGCTGCAAAAGGACGAAGACGGCGCCGGGCAGCCCGCGGATGACCCCGGTGAGGCGGAGACGTAGGCTGTGAGCGATCCCAGCCCGGCCGCCAAGCCGATCGGCGCCCAGACCATCCTGCCGGCCGAGCGCCGTCCCTTCGAGGTGGTGACGGCGGACCGCGTCCGCTTGGTGGGAGAACTGGCGTTGCCGCCGGACGGGCGCGTCGCGCGGGCCACTTTGATCCTGTTGCACCCGCTGCCCACCGAGGGCGGATCGATGGACTCGCACCTGCTGCGCAAAGCCGCGTGGCGGCTCCCCGCGCTGGCGGACCTGGCGGTGGCGCGGTTCAACACCAGGGGCACCGGCTCGGCGCTGGGGCGCTCCGAGGGCCGGTTCGACGGCGGCGCCGCCGAACGCGAAGACGTCATCGCGGTGGTGGGACACGTGGTCGGCCTGGGCTTGCCCAAGCCCTGGCTGGTCGGCTGGTCGTTCGGCTCCGAACTGGCGCTGATGCATGGGGCCCGCCTGCCGGTGGAAGGGGTGATCGCGATTTCCCCGCCCCTCAAGAAAACCCGCTCCGAGCACTTGATCCAATGGGCCGCCGCGCGCAAACCGGTGACCGCGCTGGTCCCGGAGCGCGACCAGTTCCTGAAACCCGCCGAGGCCCGCGCCCGCTTCGCCATGGTGCCGGGCGCCAAAGTCGTTGAGGGACCGGACGCGGTGCACCTGTGGATCGGCGAGAAGGCGGTCCGCCAAGTGCTGGACGCGATCGTGGATGTGGTGGCGCCGGGCGTGGGCCCGCTGCCGACCACTTGGGACGGGCCCAGCGAGCTCTACAAACACGAAGCGAAGACGGTAGTGTCGCCTGAAAGGTGACGGCGGGTCGAATACAGGAGGCGAGACCAATGACAATTCTGGCCGTCAGAGCGGCGGGCTCCTTGCGGGGAGCCGCGGCGCTGGACCAAGCGCTGGGCGATCCCTGGGCTCCGGACGACGACACATCCCGATTCTCAGCGGCCGAACGCGCCCGCCTCACCGCGGCCGCCCCGGTGGTGCCCGGCCGCGCGGTGCCGTTGGTGCTGCTGCACGCGTTTCCGCTCAGTTCGGCGATGTGGGGGCCGGTCGTGGCCGAACTGCCCGAACTCCCCATCCTGGCGATCGACCTGCCGGGGGCCGGGTTCAGCCCCGCGATCGACCCGGCCACCATCCGCGCCGCCGGCCTGGCGGTGATCGAGTCGCTGGCCGAACTCGGGGTCAAACGCGCCGTGGTGGGCGGCGTCTCGATGGGGGGCTACGTGGCCATGAGCGTCATCAAGGACGCCCCCGAACTGGCGGCCGGCCTTGTCCTGATGCACACCAAAGCCGGCGCGGACGACCCGGCCGGGCGGGCGGCCCGGCTCGAGACGGCCCGCCAAGTCCTTCAGGCGAGCTCAACCGAAATCCTGGCGCCAATGGCCGCCCAAATGATCTCCGCCGTCAGCCGGGCGGCGCAGCCGGGGCTGGTGGAAACAATCGAACACTGGATCGACCAGGCCACGCCGGGCGGGGTCGCCTGGGCCGAAGAGGCCATGGCCGGCCGGCCCGACGCGCTCGGCATACTGCGGGCCAGCGGGCTGCAAACTCTGATTGTGGCCGGCAGCGAGGACCCGTTCGCGCCGGTCGCCGCCGCCGAGCAGATGGCGGACGCGATCGGCCCCACCGCCAGCCTGGTCGTCTTGAGCGGGGTGGCCCATCTTGGGCCGCTGGAGGCGCCAGACGTGATAGCCAGGCTTGTGCGGGAGTCCTACCGCCGCATGGTCGGCTAGTCGCTAGCGCCGAGGGCCAGTCCGTCCACGATCTCCGCCCCCGGCAAGGTGGCCAGGATCGCGCCCGGCAGGACCAACTTGGCCTGGCGGACGCCGGCCCCGATGATCGCCGGGCCGCCGTCCACCACCTGGCGGTCTATGAGGACCCGCCAGCCTTGCGGCAGGCCGACCGGCGTGATGCCGCCGTACTCCATGGCGGACTCCGCGACCGCCGCGTCCATCGCCATGAACGAGGCCTTGCGCACGTCCAGAAGCCGCCGCACGGCGTTGTTGACATCGGCGCGGGTCGTGGCCCTGACAGCGACCCCCGCGACCTTCTCCACGCCCGCCCGGCGGCCCGCCACCACCACGCAGTTGACGGAGGCGTCCGGCGGCAGGCCCAAGCCCTGGGTCAAAGCGGCCGTGTCTGACAACGCCGGGTCGATAGCCGCGACGCCGACCACCGCGGCGGCATCGGGCACGGCGGCGAACCACCGGGCCAAAGCCTCGAACGTGGCCTGGGCCAAGAGTTCGGGATGCTCCAACGGCGGGAGCGGCTTGAGGTTGGGGAAGTCCGGAAGCGTGGGGGCCATGCGGCCATTCTTCCGGGCGGAGCCGTCCCGCGCCAACTGGGTAAAGCCGACCCTAGCGGCCGGGCGCGGCCAGGTTGCGGGAGACCAGGCGCCGCAGCCGCGACAAGTAGTTGTCAAGGGCCTGGCGCTGGACCTGAAGCTTGTCGATCGCCAGTTGCTCGGTGCGCCGGTGCTCCTCCGCCTGGGCGACCGCTTGGTCCATGGTCTGGTTGGCCTCCGCGCGCGCGGTCGCCAAGATGATGTCGGCTTCCTCCTTCGCCCCGGCGGACAACACCTCCACGTACTCGTCGGCGTGGGCCATGATCCGCGAGGCTCGCTCTTGGGCCTCCAGCAACTGCTGGGTGGCGATGGAGCGCTGCTCGGCCGGCCCGGCCAGGACGCGCTCGGCCTCCTTGATGGACCGGTCGCGGTCCTCGGCCAGGCGGGCCAAGTTCGCTTCCGTGCGGTTGGCGATGACGCGTTCGGCCCGGGCCACCTCCTCGCGGGCGCGGTCGACCAGGCGGTCCGCCTCGGTCCGGACCTCCGCCAAGAGCGCGGCGGACTCGGCTCGGGCCGTGGCCGTCAACTGCTCGGCCTCCGCCCTGGCCTCGGCGATGCGGGCCTTGGCGAATTCGTCGGCGGCCAGCCGGGTGGACGTCGCCTGCTGGTGGGCTTCGGTCTTGAGCTGGCCGGCCTCGATGCGGGCGTGGCTGGTCAACGTGGCCGCGTCGCGCTCGGCGTCCTCGCGGGTCTTGGCGGCGTAGATCATGGCCTCGGAGCGCCTGACCGAGGCGGCCGCGTCGGCCTCCTCCCGAACCGAGCGGGAATAGGCCTCCGCCTCCGCCCGCAGGACCCGCGTCTCTCCTTGGGCGGCCGAACGCACCTGTCCGGCCTCTTCGGCCGCGCGGCTGCGCTGCGCCATGGCGTAGCGTTCGGCGGCCGTCAACTCGCGGTCTATCTGGGCTCTGACCTCGGCCAGGAGCTGCTCCGACTCGTCGTCCACGGCCGCCCTGACCTGGTCCGCCTCGGCGCGGGCGGCGGCCTTCAGCTGATCCATTTCAGCCTGCACCCGGCCCTGGCGGGCGGCCGCCTCGGCCGCGGCGGCCGAAACCATCTGCTCGAACTCGGCGGCGCTGGTTGTCAGCAGCTCGTCGGCCTCCCGTTTGGCGGCGTCCACCAACTCCTGGGCCTCGCGTTCCGCGACGGCCCGCATGGTTTGCGTCTCGCGTTCGGCGCTCTGGGACAACGCGGTCGACTCCCGGACCATCATCTGCCGGCGCTCCAAAGCCGCCTTGTTGGCCGAATCCCGCAGTTCCGCCGCACGGCGCTGGGCCCCTGCGATCACCTCACGGGCGCGGCGTTGGCCGTCCTCCCGCGCGCCCTGCGCGCGGCGGGCCGTTGAGGCCTTCAGGTCCTCCAATTCGCGGTGCGCCAACGCGACCAACGTCTCATGGGAATGCTCCGCCTGGAGAAGCTCACACTTGGCGGCCGCGTCCGCGTCCCGGCCCAGTTGGGCGGCGTGCTCCTCGACTGCGGCCAGTCGGCTGGCGACCTCCGCCTCGAGTTGCCCGGCGAACTCCGCGACCTGGCCATGGCGGCGGCCGGGCTGGCGCCAGGCCTGATCCGCCAACTGGGAGCGGACCTGATCCAATTCGGCCGCCAGCATCTGACCCCGGCGCACCAGGGCTAAGGCTCGCTCCCGCGTCTGGGCGAGTGCCGCCTCAAGCTCAGCGGCGCGCGGTTCCTCGCTGACCATAAGAAATTACTGCTTCAGGCAGTCTGGTCTGACTCCGCGTCCGGGTCCAAGGCCTCGGCTTCGGTGAACAACTCGGCCTGGGTGACTTGCTCGATCACCTCGACCGAATCCCCGTAGTCCTCCTCGGCCAGTTCCGCGTCGTAGACCTCGGCGTCATAGGCGACCGGTTCGTACTCGTAACCAAAGGCCTCCGGCTCGCCGGCCGGCGGCAGGGCCGTCGGGGCGGGCGCCGAATCCAGCACCGCGTCAATGTTGGGCATTGGCGTGGCGCCGAGCAGCCCGCGCAGTTCCTCGAGATAGCCGGTGATCGACTCGCGCTGGCGGTTGAGGTCGTCCACCTGACGCTGAACGGAGATGCGCTCCCGCTCCGCCTCCTCGACGGCCTCGCTGACCGTGCGGTCGGCGAAGGAGCGGGCGTCTTGGACCACCCGGTCGGCGTTGCGGCGGGCGTTGGCGAGAAGGTCGGAAGCCTGCTGGTCGGCATCGTGCCGGAGCTTCTCCGCCCGGGCGAGGGCCTGGGCAACCCGCTCCTCGGCCTCTTCGGCGCGAGCGTTCGCTTCCGCGATGAGGCGGTCGGCTTTGGCCTTGGATGACTCGAAGCGCTCCGCGTTAGCGGCTTCGGCCGCTTCGATGCGTTGCGCGATCTCGATCTCCGACTCGGCCCGCCATTCCTCGGCCCGTTCGGTCAAGGCGGCGGCCTGCTTCTTGGCCTCCGCCAACAGCGTGGAGGCTTCCCGCTCCGAGCGGGTTGTCAACTCCTCGGCGCGGGCCCGCGCGTCCTCGTAAAGCTCGGCGGCCGCGCGCTCGGCTTCGGTGCGGGTTTGGGTGGCGTAGCGGTCGGCCGACTCCTTCAGCTCGATGGCCTCGCGGCTGGTGGAGGACAGCAGATCGGTGGCCTCCCGCTCGGCCGAGTTGCGCAGCTCGTGGGCGGCCAGCTCGGCCGCCGAACGGGTGGCCTGCTCGAACTGTTCCGCGTCGGCTCTGGTCTGCTGGGCGTAGTGCTCGGCCTCCGACCGGATCTGGAGGGCGTACTGCTCCGCGTCCGACCGCAGCTGCTGGGCGTACTGGTCGGCGTTGGATCGCACTTGCTGCGAATACTGGTCGGCGGCCGACCGGCGCTCGGAGGCTTCGTTCTCCGCGGTGGCCCTGAGTTCTTGGGCCTCCCGCTGGACGGCGGTGCGGGTTTGGGTCGCGTACTCTTCGGCCTCGGCCCTGAGCTGCGACGTCTCTTGGTCGGTCGCAAGGCGCAGAGCCGCGGTCTCCTGTTCGGCGGCGGACCGCAGTTGCGTGGAATAGCGCTCGGCGTCTTCTCGCTGCGAGGCGACCTCGACGGCCACGGAGGAACGCAACTCGGCGGCCTCGCGCTCGGCGTTGACCCGCAACTCGGTGGTCTCGCGTTCGACCGAGGCGGTCAGCGCCGCGATCTCGCGCTCCAAGGCGGCCCGGCGCTCGGCCTCTTCGGAGGCGATGTTGCCCATCACGCGCGCGGCTTCGCGCTCCGCGGAGCCGACCATCTCCTCGGCCCGGCGCGAGGCGTTGGTCAACTCCGCCTCCGCCTCGGCTTGCGCGGCGGCCAGCGTCGCCTCGGCTTCGCGGCGGGCTGTCGCCAGCATCTCGGCGACCTCGTTCTCGGCTTGCGCCTTTAGCTGGTCGGTTTCGAGCTTGGTCCGCGCCAAGAGCGCGGAGGATTGGGAACGAGCCTGATTGAGCACGTCCATCGACTGTTCTTCGGCCGACCGCATCAATTGCTCGATGCGGGCGCCCAGCCCGGAGTAGCTTGGGCGCTCGGCTTCCCGAAGTTGTCGGTGGGCCTCGTTCAACTCGGCCCCCAAGGCCGTGATGCGAGATTCGAGTTCGTCTACCTGACCTTGGGCGGAGGATAGGTTCTCCTCCAGGGTCTCGAGTTGTTTGTCAACGGCTTGGCGTTCGTAACCGCGCACCGCGGTGGGGAACCCATAGTTAGACACTGAAAACCTCCATGGACGGGGCGCCAGGGAGTTCCCGGCAGTTTACACGCAGCGACATTAGCCTACTGGTAAGTCTGGGACCTTGGGAACCCTTACCTGTACGGCTCTTCGACTGTCGTGTTTCGGCCCCTTCTGGGACCCGGTTGGAAGGCTTGTCAGTCCAACCGTTAGGGTAATGAGCTGAACTTGGGCCGACTACTTGAGCAAAGGGATGAGTGTGGTGAGACCTTGGCTGGCCGGAACAGCCATTGGATTAGGGCTGGTAGCAGCCGGTCTGGCCGTGGCTTCGGCGACCGTGTGGCGGCCGCCGGACCATGTCAGCGCCACCCACAAGGCGGGCCCGTACATCCAGGCGGTCGTGGCCGAGCCCGGTGTGATGGAAGCTCAAGCAAGGACCGTGGAAATCGCCGTTAAATCTACTCAACCGGTGGTTGTGGCGATCGGCCGGGACACCGATGTGACGGCTTGGCTTGCCGATTCGCCGGCGGAGCACCTGACCGGGTTCGCCAACCGCCACACCTTCACGGTCCGCGAGTCCGGCTCCAACGAGCCGCTCGCGGCCGCCGTCGGGTCGGACTTGTGGGTCGTGGCGCGCGAGTACTCCAGCGGCGGTCTGATCAAATGGGAGAAGGCCGAAGAGGGGCGCTGGTCCCTGGTGATAGCCCCGGCCGGGGCCGGCGGCGAGGGCGCGGCGGTGAGCCTGGAGGAAGCCGAGATCACCATGACTTGGCCGCAGGTGGTCAGCACGCCGCTGCTTTGGCCCGGAGTGGCGGTGGGCATACTCCTGGTTGTCGTGGGCGGCCTGGGTCTGGTCGTCAAACGCGGGCGGGTTGGCGCCGAGGACCGGTTCGGCTACGCAACCGGGGAACTGGCACCAGACCTTGGGCCCGTTC
Source organism: Bifidobacteriaceae bacterium (assembly GCA_031281585.1). Lineage (NCBI taxonomy): Bacteria > Bacillati > Actinomycetota > Actinomycetes > Bifidobacteriales > Bifidobacteriaceae > Bifidobacteriaceae bacterium. The sequence goes on from JAITFE010000137.1 coordinate 21,880, forward strand.
GCGAGGCCAGCCCCGTCGCGGCCGTGCCACAGTTAGCGGCGGTCGGCGCCGGCGGTGCCCCGCCCCTGGGCACCGGTTTGTCAGATGACGCCTCGGCGCGCGAGGTCGGAGCGGGGCCGGCCGAACCGGCCGAAACCGCCGATCCCGCCGACCACGGGGAGGCCGCTGAACCGGCTCCGCCCGCCAAGCCCAAGAGGCGCTGGTTCCGCCGCCGGCCGCTCGCTCCGGTGGAGGAGCCGCCGCCGGAGGAGCCGCCGCCCGCGGCGCCTGAACCCAAGCTTGACCTGGGGCTCGCCACCCCCAACCGGAACTGGGAGCGTCTGGCGGCGCCCGATCCGCGCTACGCCGACCTGGACGAATCCGAAGCCGAACCCGAATTCGCCCGCGCGGACGCGGGCGCGGCCGGCCCGCTGGCCGAGGCCGGGGTGGACGCCGCAGGCGAGGAGGTCTGGCCGCCGCGCACGCGTGGCGCCCGGCCGCGGGGTTGGCCGGAACCCGAGCCGAGCCTGGAACAGTCAGCCGGACGGCCGTCCGCCTTCGCCGGGTTCCAAGCGGTCGACTCGCCGGCGTTCGGCGCCACCCAGCCGCCCGGCGCGATCGGCCCGTTGCCAAGCCTGGCGGACCTGCCGGAGGAATCCGGCCGCTACGAGCCGACGCCGGCGCCCAGCCGCTACGGGCTGCCGCAACGAGGCGCCGGGGCGCCCCCGCAGCCGGCCACCCCGGCCCAGAAGATCGAGGCCCTGCGCCAAACCCACACGCCTGTGGCGGACGAGGCGGCGGAGACCATCGCCGCCGCGATGGCGGCCGCCGCCGGAGCCGGTTCCGCCGCGGGGCTGACCCGGCGCCAGATCCGCGAAGCCGAGCGGGCGGCCGCGGAGGCCTTGCACGTGGCGGGCCGGTCGACCGGCGAGATCCCGGTGTGGCAGAGCTCCGCCAACTCCTCCCGGCTGTCCGTGCAGATGCAGTCGAGCGAGGGGGGCGAACAGTGAAACGCCATGTCAGACGCGCCCGCGCGACCGCCATCGTGGTGACCGGGCTGGCCGCGGCCATCCTCGGCGGCTGCTCGCAGCCCGTGCCGGAGGTCGCCCCGCCGCCGCGGCCGGCCGAGCCGCCGCCGGTGGTCCTAAACGTCCAGATAGAGCGCATTCTGCAGGAGCTTTCGGCCGAATTGGAGCAGGCGCAGGCGGAGTCCGACCCGGCGGCGCTGGCCGGGAGGGTCGGCGGGGCCGCCTTGGCAATGGTCCAGGCCCATTACGCCGCCAAAGCGGCGAATCCGGACGAACAGCCGCTCGAATTGGGCACCCGTTTCGCCGACGGGCAGATCGTGGCCCGGTCGGCGACATGGCCGCGCTCATTCGTGGTGGTGACGGACGCGGAGCCGACCGAGGCGCCGTTCATCTACCAGCTCGAGCAGCGCGACGCGCGCAGCCCCTACAAGTTGTCGCTATGGGCGCGGATGCTGCCCGGGGCGACGGTGCCGTCGGCTGCTCCGGCCGGGGTCGGCTCCGACGTGGTCGAACCGAACTCGGAGAGGACCCTGGTCTCGCCGGTCGCCGCGCTGGCGGCCTACGCCGCCGCCAAAGACGATCCGGCCGGGGAGGCGGCGGCGCTCCTGGACACGGCGCCCAAAGACGGGGTGGACCCGGACCCGGCGCGTGAGCGTTGGTCGGTCTTGGTCAAGAGTTGGCGTGACAATTCCCGTGGCCTGGCGGACATCTCCGTGAACGCCCTGTCGACGCCGGTCGAGGGATCCGTGTCCGCCCTGTCCACAGCCGATTCGGGCGCGCTTGTCTTCGGCCAGGTCAAGTCCGTCGTGGACGTGTCCGTCACGCCCGCGGAGGGCATCTACACGGACATCGGCGGCGCGCAAGGCTACCTGGGTTTGGGTGCCTCCTCGCTGCGGATGTCCAAGTCCGCCCATGTCGAATACCTTGAGTCCGTGGTTCTGGCGGTGCCGCCCGCGGGCAGCGATCAGCCAATCAGAGTTGTCGCCGTGTACGATCTGGCCACGGCGGCACAAGTGGAGTGAGTGGAGTAGCAGCACCATGACCGAACGTTTCGCCGATTCGTCCGTGCCCGATCTGGCAAAGGCCGCCGATGCCGCGCCCCCGCCCGCCGGGTCCGCCTACGTTGTGGACGTGGAGGGGGAGGAGGCCTTCAAGGCCGTGGTCGCGCAATCGGCCACGGTGCCGGTGGTGATCGACCTGTGGGCCACCTGGTGCGAGCCGTGCAAGCAGCTCAGCCCCATTCTGGAGCGCCTGGTCGGCGAATACGGCGGCCGGCTGATGCTGGCCAAGGTCGATGTGGACAAGAACCCGCAGATCGCCGCCGCGTTCCAGGTTCAATCGGTGCCGACCGTCGTGGCGGTGGTGCAGGGGCAGCCCGTGCCGCTGTTCAACGGGGCGCTGCCCGCGGAGGCGGTCAAGCAGTTCTTCGACGAGTTGCTGAAGGCAGCCGCCACGGTGGGCGTGACGGGGACAATCGACGCCGCGGCGCCGGCTGCGCCGGCCGCCCCGCCCACGCCGCCACTTCATCAGGAAGGCTATGACGCGCTGGAACGCGGCGACCTCGGGGCGGCCAAGGCCGCCTTCGCCAAGGCGTTGGCCGAGGCGCCTGCGGACGCGGTCGCGAAGGCGGCCCTGGCGCAGGTCGAGTTGCTGGAGCGCTTGGATGCCGCCGGGGACGCGGGCGCGCGCGCCGACGCCCAAGGCGCCACCCTTGAGGACACGCTGGCGGCGGCGGATGCGGAGGTGGCCTCCGGCAATTCGGCCCAGGGCTTCAACCGCCTGCTCAGCGCCATGGCCAAGGCCGCTCCGGAGGACCGGGAAACCCTGCGCCTTCGGCTTCTAGACCTGTTCGAGGTGGCGGGCCCGGACGACCCGGCGGTGGCGCAAGCGCGCCGCCGCCTGACCTCGCTCCTCTTCTAGACCAGAAATGGGGACGGTACCTGTTTCCGGCTCGCCGGAAACAGGTACCGTCCCCATTTCTGGCCGATCCTCCGCCTCCGCCCTGCCCGTCATCCCAATCCCGGTTGCCCGCCTGGCGAGATCGTGCTGACGCCCTCGGGCGCGGCGGCGGCCGCGCGATAGCATTCAGCCAAAGCCCCTACTCAAGACCGGCAGGCATCACAATGGCAAGACCTCCAAGAATCCCATCTGAGTCCGGCATCTATCACGCGATGGTCCGCGGAGTGGACAGGATGCCCATCTTCAAGGACGCCGACGATTACCGTCGTTATCTCCGACTTGCGGCCGAGGCCGGGGATTGCGCTGGAGTGCGCGTGCTCGCCTACGCGCTGATGCCCAACCACGCCCACTTCTTGATCGAGGCCGAGTCGGAGCAACTCAGCAGCTTCTTCCGTCGGCTGGGGGTACGCCACGTCGGCTATTTCAACCGCCGCCACAAGCGGGTTGGACACCTCTTTCAAGATCGCTTCAAGAGCAAGCCCGTTGAGGACGAAGCGTATTTCGGCGTGGCGGTGACCTATATCCATCTCAACCCGGTCTCCGGCGGTTTGGCCAAGGAACCGGCCGATTACCGCTGGAGTTCGCGCCGGGCCTGGACCAGCCCAGACGGCCTGACGGACACGGCCCGTTTGGCGCAGTTGGCCGATCTTGGCGCTCTCAGGCAACAAGAGGAGGATGCCCTTCGGGCGCCCCCCTCCCTGGCCGAGCCGTTTCCCCGCCGCAAGGGCGGCCGCCCGCGGAAGGGCGGCGCCGACGGGCGGAAATAGGTACCGTCCCCGTTTTTACGCGGGGGTGAACCAGACGGCGCCTAGTGGGGGGACGCGGATCGACGCCGAATACGGGCGGCCGTGCCATTCCAGGTCCTCCGCCTCGATCGCGCCCAGGTTGCCCACGCCGGAGCCGCCGTAGGCGGTCGCGTCCGTGTTGAGGATCTCCTGCCACCGGCCGCCCAGCGGCAACGCCAACCGGTAGCCCTCCTGGGGAACCCCGGCGAAGTTCACGACGGCCGCCAACTGGCGCCCGTCACGCGACTTGCGGAGATAGGCCAAAACGTTGTGGTCGGCATCGTCGGAGTCGATCCACTCGAAAGTGCCCGGATCGGAGTCTTGGTCCCACAGAGCGGGGTGCTCGCGGTACAGCGAGTTGAGGTTCTTGACCAACGCGGCCAGGCCGGCGTGGTCCGGCTGGTCCAAAAGCCACCAGTCGAGCGACCAGCGCTCCGACCATTCGCCCTCCTGGCCCAACTCGCTGCCCATGAACAGCAATTGCTTGCCGGGATGGGACCACATGTAGGCGTACAGGGCGCGCAGGTTGGCCAGCTTCTGCCAGCGGTCGCCGGGCATCTTGGCCAGGAGGGAGCCCTTGCCATGGACCACCTCGTCGTGGCTGAGCGGCAGGCAGTAGTTCTCGGAGAAGGCGTAGACCATCGAGAACGTGATCTCGCCGTGGTGGTACTTGCGGTTGACCGGGTCCTCGCGCATGTAGCGCAAGGTGTCGTTCATCCAGCCCATGTTCCACTTGAGGCCGAAGCCCAGGCCGCCGCCGGAGGTCGGGGCGGTCACGCCCGGCCAGGCGGTGGACTCCTCGGCCACCATGACGATCCCGGGGTAACGCTTGTAGGCCGTCGCGGTGGTCTCCTGGAGGAACGAGATCGCCTCCAAGTTCTCCCGCCCGCCGTAGGCGTTCGGGGTCCACTGGCCCGGCTCGCGCGAGTAGTCCAGGTACAGCATCGAGGCGACCGCGTCCACCCGCAGGCCGTCGGCGTGGAACTCCTCCAGCCAGTAGCAGGCGTTCGCCACCAGGAAGTTGCGCACCTCGGTGCGCCCGAAGTTGAACACCAGCGTGCCCCAGTCCGGGTGCTCCCCGCG
>JAITFE010000138.1 GCA_031281585.1 Bifidobacteriaceae bacterium
TGGGGGAGACCGGCGGCCGCAGGCGCGACGGCGCCGGTCGGGGCCGGGGCGGTTCCGGCGGCGGGTCGCGCGGTTCCGATTCCCGTTCCGACGGCCGCTCGAAGGCCCGCACCCGGGCCACCGGTTCGGCCCGCCGCCAAGCCGCCGATGCCGACCGGTCCGGTTCGCCCAAACACGGCGACTCCCAGGGCGCCGGCGCCCCGAAACGCTCCCGCCGCCGCACCCGCGGCGGCAAGGCAGTCCAGCAGCCCTGATCGGCGTGCCCTGAGCTTGGGGCTCCGCTTCAGCGCGCGCGGGGACCGTCGGGCACTCGGCCGGCCCAACGGGCCCAACCAGCCCGGCCCGGTCAGCCGACCCCGATCAAATGGTCAGCACTTGGGGACCACGGCCGCGAAGGCAGCCACGTCCTGCTCGAAGATGCGGGTCTTGCCCGTCGCGTAGGCGTACATGACCGAGTCCGGCAGGTCGGAGTGGCCCAGGCCGAAGGCGTGGCCAATCTCATGCAACACAACCAGCACCGCCTCGTCATGGTTCGCAGCCAACGCGCGCTCAAAATAGGGTTCGTCCAGCATGATGTCTGAGTTGGTGATCCCGAAGCTGGTGTGGTAGGTGATCGCCAAACCGATCGAATCGGCAGAGGCGGCGTTGGAGGCGCCCCGAATTTCCGCGGACGGCACGTATTCGAAGGTGATCTCGACCGCCGCGACCGGCACGTCCTTGTCCGGCCGGATGTTCACGCCCGTCATCTCGCTGGCCAGGGCCACTGCCTCTTCGACCGCTTTCCTGCCGCCCGCCGGATAGTCCCCCACCAGCTCCCACGTGACCGGCCCGCAGATTAGCTTGTCGCCGCCTTCCTGCAGGTCACCCGCCCAGACGTAACCCTCGGGCAGCCCGTTGGGGCCGATCTTCACGTTCTCCGCCACGGGCACCTGTGTGCGCTCCGGCGTGAAACTGTTCCATGCCAGGTGGACCACAACAACGGCCAGCACGAACGCCACAACGATGGCGACTAGCTTCGGCCCCGTCTTCAGCCGTCGCCGGGCCGCCTTCGGCTCGCCCCACATGATGGGCGTCGGGCTGGGCGGGGCGAACATCGGGGGTGGCGGGGCGAAGCCCCCGCCCCATCCCCCGCCAGCCGCGCCTGGCACCGGATTGGTCGGGTACGTTCCGTTCGGCCCAAAGCCTCGGGGCGGTTGGCCGCCGACCTGGTACGGCGGCTGCGCCGCCGCTCCCGGCAGCGGAAACGACATCGGAGAAGGCGAATAGCCCACAGGGGGCGGCACGGAAGGCCTCGAGGCGGCAGGCGGCCAGCCGGTGCCCGGAGGCGGCACGGAGCTTTGGTACGGCGCGGAATACGGCTGCGGATAGTTTCCGGGAAATGGCACCGCCGCAGGCGGAGGAGTCAGCGGAACAGGCGGGGTCAGCGGAACAGGCGGGGTCAAAGGCTCGGCGGGAGAGGCAGGCAAATCGGTCGGGGATGAAGCCGAATCGGTGCGGGCGAATGGTCCAGCGGCACCGGGCACCGGCCCTTGATACCGGCTTTGAGGCTGGGCCAGCGGACTGTCGAGGGCGGGCGGAGGAAGCGGGGGACGCCAGAAATCCTGACCCCGCACCGACGTCCAGCGCTCCTCGCTGCGGTCGGGCGGGCCACTGGTCACTCACCCATTATGGCCACTCGCCATTGGCCAGGCCAGCGGCCACGGCCCGGCAACCGGGAATGCCCTTCTGAGGCTTGCCCGTGCGGCCCCGACACCGCCCGCATGGTCCCGTCAGCGAAGTTCGCCTGGCAGGCCGCCACCGAAGCCGGGCCGGGCGACCAGGCCGAGCCACCGGCGCAAAGCGCCGGCGGCCAGCTTGATGCGGGTTTGACAGGTACCCAGGCTCGGACGGGTGATCAAAGCGAACCACCCGGCGACTGCGGCCCACGCCTCACCCGCCCGCACTCTGAGCGGAAGCTGGTCAGCCCGGACGGTCGCAGCCAGCGCGCATGGGCAGGCGGCCGCGGTGACGCTTGCCCAGGGGATGGCGTAATCCGTGGTCAGGCGACCGGTGCTGAGGCAGCAAACCCCAACGCCCGCAATAGGCCTGACCGGCCATACGGGCCGGGATCCGGTTCCCGCCCAAGGACCTGCGGGCAGCCCCTCGAGGGAATCCTCAATCCGCACATGCTCAATCCAGCCCGTGTGGCGGTCAAGCCCCTCAAAGCGGCCGCCGTCCGGAAGGGTCACCGCTAAGACCACGTCCGCGAGCTGGTCCACCCAGGTCAGGCCGACCAGGCCGACCAGGCGCGGATCCGCCACGCAGCCGAGTTCGACCGGCCACAGGGCTTCGTTGATCCAAACCTCATGGTTGACGATTTGCGGATCAGACCCGTCGCTTGGCCTCAGCACCACCTCTGGCAGCTCGCCCCAGCCGTCCACACGTTGCCCGGCGGTGGCGGCGATAGCCGCCGCAACCCGCCCAAACACGACCATTCTTCTTCCGACTCCAATCGACCGTTCGGCGGCGCGCACACGCGCCGCCGCTGAGGAGCGAAGCCGGGACAAGTCCATTTAACCAGGTGGGGCCACCCGAAGAGAAGGCGGTGGCCGTCAATTCGTGAGATTCTCAGGGTTTCCACCTAAGAAAGTGAGCAACGTCACACCGTGCCCGAAGGCGTCCGGCCCGGCCCACCGCGCGTCCGGTGCACTGCGCGCTGGCGGTCGCCGACTGCCGAAGGCAACCGGCGCAGCGCCACAAGTTCCAGCGCGCCCAAGTCGGGCGGGGCCGGACCGACGCGGCCATGGCGGCCGTTGTTCAGACCCAGTTCTGAACCAGCCAGAACACCAACGGCAGGCTGGCGAACATCAAAACGTTCGACTGGACCACCGTCTGAGCCGAGAACTGGTACGCGGTCCGGTGCTGCGCCGCCAGCACCACTGTCATGGTGCCGCACGGCAGCCCGCACATGACCGCGGCGACGTTTGCGCCGAGCGGGTCAAGCCCAATCAGGCGCCCGGCCGCCAGCAGCGCGACCGGCCAGACCAGAAGCCGCAGGAAGTTGATGGCGTAACCGTAGGGATTGCGGATCAGGTCTGCCGGGGCCGAATCTGCCAGCCCGAACCCCACGATCATCATGGCCAGCGGCGCCATCGCCGCCCCGATCATGCCGAGCGCCCCGTTCAGCTCCGAGGGCAGCGACCACGGCACGAAGTAGAGCACCACCGCTGCGACACAGGCCACCACAACCGGGCTTTTGAACACCCGCGCTATGGAGAACTTCCGTTCCGGCGCCATGTTGTGCTCCCCGAACGTGAAGAACGCCAGGTTGAAGATCAGGTTCCCGGCCACCGCGCACAGCAGCCCCGCCTGGCCGTACAGCTCTTGGATGATCGGCATCCCGATGAACGTCATGTTCGGAAAGGTCACCAGGTTGACGAAGGCGTGCCGGGTGTCCCGGTCCAACGGCAACGCCTTCGACAGGACCAGCATCGCCAAGACGCAGACCACGAAGTAGGCGGCCAGCACCGCCGACGTGGTCCCCACCGCCGTCGCCAACTCCTGCGAGTACGGCCGCGAAGCCGCCACGACCACCGCGAACGGCGTGATGACCTGCATCAGCAGCCGCCCCAGGTCCTGGGCGAACCGCTCTGAGACGAAGCCCGACCGCCGGAGGCCGAATCCCAGCCCGCCAGCCAGGATGATCTTGGCACCGACCGCGATCAGCGCGCCCACTGGCCCTCCCCCGCCAGCGGCAACTCGCCTTGTCCAAGGATGGCGGCGAGCGTCTCCGGGTCCGTCAGGTTCTCCCCCAACCGATTGGGTTTGCCCGCGCCGTGGTAGTCGGAGGCCCCGGTCGTCAACAGCCCCAGCTTCTCCGCCAGCGCTTTCAGCCGCTCCCTTTGCTCCGGCGGGTTGTCCCGGTGGTAGACCTCCAGCCCTGCCAGCCCCGCTTCCACCATTTGGCCGATGCCGTCGTCCCCCACTATCCGTTGACGTCCCGTCGCCCCGGGGTGCGCCAGCACCGGGACGCCGCCAGCCTCCCTGATGAGTTCAACGGCCGCAGGCGCCTCCACAGACCAATAGCGCACGTAGTAGGGCCCGCGCGGGTGCAGCAACTGGGCGAAGGCCGCGCTGCGGTCGGGGATGGCCCCCAACGACACAAGTTCATCCGCAATGTGCGGCCGCCCGATCGCTATCCCCCCGGGGGCTCTGGCCTCAACTCTTTCCCAAGCGATCGGGTAGTCCCTGGCCAACCGCTCCACCATGGCTTGGGCGCGTTCCCGCCGGGCGTCTTTGATCCGGTCCATCAGGTCGATCAGCGGCTGATAGGCCGGATCATGGAGGTATGACAGCAGATGAACGGTGATGCCGCTGGCCCGCGCCGACAACTCCGTCCCCCGGACCAGCCCAATCCCGAGCGCCTCGGCGGCGGCCGTGGCCTCCGCCCAACCCGCCGTCGAATCATGGTCGGTCAGGCCCACCACGTCCAGCCCGGCGGCCTTGGCCGCCGCCATCACCTGGGACGGCGTCTCAGTGCCGTCCGAAACGTTGGAGTGGGTGTGCAGGTCGATCCGCATCGTCCCATTTTCTCAGGCTTTCCTGGGTACCAAGTCCCCCTCCCTGCGCGTCAGGGCCCGCGTGCGCCACCCGGACCAACCCCTCCAAGACACGCCAAGTGCGACTGAAACCACGATCGTGATCCACTGGTGGATCAAGAAGAGCTTGGAGGTCGCACTTGGGGCGCCCACAAGGCGTCGAAACCGCGCAAGTGCGACTGAAACGACGATCCTGATCCAGTGGCGGATCAAGAAGACCACGAAGGTTGCTTGAACGCCCGGCGCCGATGAATTGGCCAGGGCGTGGCGATTTGTCTGCTCGCAGCAGACCCGGCCGCTTGCCCCCGCCAATAGGCTGGCTGTGCGTTGGTCCATCCGGGAACCTGCGCGCGGTTGCCGCCAAGGCCGACGGCATTCCGGCCGCAACGGCCACGCGCTCGGTTGACGCAGGTGGGACCAGCGCCGTTCAGGGCTGTGGTGCGACCAAGGAGGAGCGAGATGTACTGTCCAAACTGCGGGGAGCGATTGGCGCCCGAGGACCGGTTCTGCGGCGCTTGCGGGCTTCCGGTCCCCCTACAACCGGCGGCGGCCGAAGCCGCCCCGGCCGCGCCAACCGGGGCGCCGCCGCAACCCTGGCCCTCCCAGCCGCCTAATTCCTCGCCGCCCTGGGCCGCGGGTGAGCCGCCGGCCCCCAGGCGCCGGGGCCGCGCCAAGTTGATCGTCGCCGCCGCCAGCGTGCTGGTGGTGGCGCTTGGAGGCTTGTCGGTCTGGTTCTTCACCCGCCCGGACGCCCCCGCGACGATTCGGTATCAACCCGCCGAGGACTTCCTCGCAGAACCGGAGTTCGGCCCGGACACCACAGCGGAGTCGCTGTTCGACGGGGATTTCGACAGTGTCTACCTGACCACGTTCAGCCCCTCGGGCAACCTGATCGCCGCAGTCGCGCAGTCGACAGGCAAGCCAGCGAGCCCGTCGGAAGCCGCTGCCGTGACCGCCATTTTCGCCGACGGCTGCGAACCGGCGTGGAAAGAGCCGGTGGACCTGGCGGTGGCCTCGGGGTTCGATCAGCCCGAGGTCAACGACCTCAAGTTCACCGATTCGGACTACATGATTGTGAATGTGGGCAACGGGGAAGACGCCGGCGAGGAATCGCTGCTGGTGGCCATGGACAGCCGCGGCGCGGTGCTGGGAACCACGACCGCCTATGGCGAGTGGTCGACCGTTGGCGACCACGTTGTGGTCCGAACCGAGGACGGCCAACTGTCTGTTCGGTCGGCGCAAGACGTGGATTCGGAGCTTTGGCACGCGAAGGCGCCCGATTCGAGTTACACCGTTAATCCGGGAAACTCTCCGGACCCGGAGAGTTGGCTCGGTCGCCTGATGGGAAAGGGGGGTGCCTATTACATTGAGGCGAAGGACGGCTACCGCGAGTTGCGGACCGGGGAGAAGGCTTCCTTGGGCAAGCCAGACGAGGACACCCAATACCTGTCGACGCTCGAAGGCGTGATCCTGCGGGCCACGCAGGACCCGGACGGGGAAGACTGCCAAGTCATGCGGGTCGATCCCGCGACCGGCAAGGACCTGTGGAACGCCGCCATCAAGTCTGAGACCTTCGGCGTGTGGGATTCCAACGCCAAGGCGTTCTTGTTGGAAACGGTCGAGGAGGGCGAGGTGTCTGCCATCGACGCCGCCACCGGCGAGGAATTGTGGGCGCATGTGATCGGGGACGAATACCCGAGCTACGCGAAGCTGCTCGCGGACGCGAGGGCCATAATGTTCGCGCAGTCCCCCGGCGACGGGGGCTGGGCCGCGATGCTGGTCGGCCAAGATGGCACCGAGGCGTCAAGGTTCGAGATCGGGACGCCCACCTCGCTGGTGTACGGCACCGCAGTCCTATACACGGTCAGCGATGGCACGTTGATCGCCTATGACCTGCAAGGGGAGGGCGCCGAGTTGTGGACCCTGGACTTGGACGAGGATGACGCAGCGTGGTCGTTGGGCGGGAACCTTCTAGTCGGCAACGCCGAGCACATGCGGCAGCTGGTTGGCAGTTGAACCGGGTCCCCACCACGCGGGACCCCACAACCCGAAGCCCCTGACGCCCGATGCCGCCGCCACCCCAAGCCGCCGCCGCCGCCCCGGATAGGCGGACAAGGCCTAAAGTAGCAGGGTGAACCAAGGCACCGACCAGCCCCTCGAGGCGCGCGGCGACAACCGCTCGCGCCGGCCCAATTCCAAAGCGTTCCGCGAGCTCATGGCCCGCGATTGGGGCGCCGTCGCCCCTGAGCCGGGCGCCGGCGAGCGCCTCCAAAGCGCCGACCCGGCCGCCGAACGCCGCCGACGCCTGGGCCGTGAGTTCCCCGGCGACCGCTTGGTCATCCCCGCCGGGCAATTGCGGACCAGGTCCAACGACACGGACTACCGGTTCCGCCCGCATTCGGCGTTCGCGCACCTGACAGGCCTGGGCGCCGACCAAGAACCCGAGGCGGTCCTGGTCTTGGAACCAGTCGAAGACGCCGAAAAGGCGCTCCTCGCGGGCGAGCCCACCCATGAGGGCGTCCTCTACATCCGCCCTCCCGCCACGCGCGACACCCCCGAGTTCTACTTCGACTCGCGCTACGGCGAGTTCTGGGTGGGCCGCCGCCCCTCCCTCCAAGAGGTCGCCGCCCAGACCGGGCTGCGCACCGAGCACCTGGACCAACTCAGGGACGCGCTCGCCAAGGACGCGGGCCAGGTCCAGCTTCGGGTCATCAAGGAAGCGGACCAAGCCGTCACGGAAACGGTGAGCCAGGTGCGCGCCGAGGCGGGCGCGCCGCCGTTCGCCGAACCGAGCCCCAACCCGGCCGAGGACCCCGACGCGAGACTGGCGGAGGCGGCATCGGAGGCAAGGCTGGTCAAGGACGCCTATGAGGTCGCCCAAATGCGCCTGGCGGTCCAGGCCACCATCCAGGGTTTCGAGCGCGTGGTCAAAGCCCTGCCGGAGGCGGTCGCGGCCGAACGGGGCGAGCGGGTCGTGGAGGCCCGTTTCGAGACGGGCGCCCGCGTGGCCGGGAACGGCACCGGCTATGAGACGATCGCCGCCGCCGGGCCGCACGCCACCACCTTGCACTGGATCAAGAACAACGGCCCCGTCCGCCCCGGCGAGCTTTTGCTGCTGGACGCCGGCGTGGAGGTCGACTCCCTCTACACCGCGGACGTCACCCGCACCATCCCCGTCTCCGGCCGTTACACCGACGTGCAGCGCCGCGTTTGGGAGGCGGTGGTGGACGCCGCCGATGCCGCCTTCGCCGCCGCCCGTCCCGGCAACCTTTTCAGGGACGTGCACGATGCCGCCATGCAGGTCATAGCCGAACGTCTAGAAGAGTGGGGGTTGCTTCCGGTGACGGCGGCCAAGGCGCTCGGACCCGAGGGGCAGCAGCACCGCCGCTGGATGGTCCACGGCACCTCCCACCACCTGGGGTTGGACGTGCACGATTGCGCCCAAGCCCGGGAGGCCCTCTACCTGGACGGGCGCTTGGAGCCGGGCATGGTTTTCACAATCGAGCCGGGCCTCTACTTCAAACCGGAGGACTTGGCGGTGCCGGAGGAGTACCGGGGGATCGGCTGCCGCTGCGAGGACGACATCTTGATCACCGCGGCCGGGGCCGAGAACCTCTCGGCGGCCCTCCCCCGCCGCGCGGACGCCATCGAGTCCTGGATGGCAACCCTCCGCGGCTGAAAAAAGGGACGGTCCTTTTCGCCTAGACGGTGGGGGCACACGTCGAGCCAGCGGACTCGCGGCCGCTCGCGGACCCGCCCCGAACCCGCCCGCCACTAGGCTGGTCGCATGAGCCATTCGCGTCGCGTGTTCGTGGCGCGCCTGGCCGGCACGGCCGTCTTCGACCCGATTGGAGACCGCGTCGGCTGGGCGCGCGATGTCGTCGTCACCATTGGCCTGAAGGGCCGCCCTAGAGCCATCGGCTTGGTGGTGGAGGTGCCGGGCAAGCGGCGCGTGTTCTTGCCGTTCACAAGGGTGACCTCGATCGATGCGGGCCAGATCGTCTCGACCGGCCTGGTCAACATGCGCAGGTTCGAGCAGCGCCCGGTGGAGACGCTGGTGGTGGCCGAACTGCTGGACCGGCGGATAGTCCTCAAAGACAACCGCCACGCGCTGATCGAAGACGTGGGCATTGAGGCGCATTCGGTGGGGCGCGGGGAATGGGAGGTCGCCCAACTGTTCGTGCGGGTCCTCAGCGGGGCGCGCGGCATCGGGCGCAACCGCGGGCCGACCGAGCTGGTGGACGTGCGGGACGTGCCGGACTTGGCGGGGCAGGCGGGCGTGCAGGGTGTGGGCCAGCTGATGGCGACCTGGGGCGACATGAAGCCGGCGGACATGGCGGATCTGTTGCATGACATGCCCAAGGGGCGGCGCCTGGAGGTGGCGACCGCGCTGGACAACGACCGGCTGGCGGACGTGATGCAGGAACTCGGCAACGACGACCGGCTGGACGTCATCGAACATCTGGGCAGGGCCAGGGCGGCGGACGTGCTGGAGGCCATGGAGCCGGACGACGCGGCGGACCTGATCAACGAGCTCCCCCAAGACGAGGCCTCGATCCTGCTGGCACTGATGGAACCCGACGAGGCCCAAGGGGTGCGCCGCCTGCTGGCCTACGGCGAGAACTCGGCCGGCGGCCTGATGACCACCGAGCCGGTGATCATGCCCCCCGAGTCGCCCATCGCCCAGGCGTTGGCGGCCGTCAGACGCCACGACCTGTCGCCGGCGCTCGCGTCGATGGTGTTCGTGACCCGGCCGCCATCGGAGACGCCGACCGGGCGTTTTCTGGGCGTGGCGCACATTCAACGGCTGCTCAGGGAGCCGCCGCACCTGGCAATCGGCGCCGTGTTGGACACCGACATCGAGGAGCTCAGCCCGGGCGACCCGCTGGGGCGGGTGACCCGCCTGATGGCCACCTACAACCTGATCGCCCTGCCGGTGGTGGATTCGGACCGCCGCCTGCTGGGCGCCGTTTCCGCCGATGACGTCCTGGACCACCTCCTCCCCGAGGACTGGCGGTCCGGGGACGACGATTTGACCGACCTATCGCTAGGACCCGCCGAGGAGGTGCCCCATGGCTGACCGGCTAGACACACCGCGCGACAAGAAGCGGAGTTGGTTCGACCGCCGCCGGGAGGCCGTTGGCGGCGACCGTTTCGGCAGCGGCGCGGAGGCTTTCGCCCGTTTCATGGGCACCGCCCGCTTCTTGGTCTGGATGACCCTGTTCTGCATCGCCTGGCTGACTTGGAACTCGTGGGGGCCGCTGAATCTCCGTTTCGACGAGGCGCAGCGCGGTTTCACCGCGTTGACGCTGATGCTCTCCCTGCAGGCCTCCTACGCCGCGCCCTTGATCCTGTTGGCGCAGAACCGCCAGGACGACCGCGACCGGGTCACGGCGGACCGCGACCGCATCCAGGCGGCCCGCAACCTGGCGGACACCGAGTACTTGGCCCGCGAGGTCGCCGCCCTGCGGATCGCCTTGCAGGAGGTCGCCACCCGCGATTTCCTCCGCTCGGAGTTGCGCGACCTTTTGGAGGCGTTGGAGGAGTCCCGTTCGGAGTCCGCCCAGCCTTCGTTTGGCGCCCAATCCGCCGATGCCGACCGGCCGCCCACCAGCACCACCCAGGCCACCAGCGGCGGCAACGGCGCCGGCCCGACCGCCGCGAGCATGGCAGCAGACCCGGTCGCCGACGCTCCGAGCGCCACCGCCGACCCGGCGCCGACCCCCAGCCCCGACCAGGACGCGGGCGGGACGAGCGGCAAGTAGAATTGGCGGCCGTGCCTACACCCACACGCGAACAAGTCCTGGCCGCGCTGGCCACCGTGATCGACCCGGAGATTCAGCGGCCGATCACCGACCTGGACATGGTCCACTCCGTCGAGATTGGCGAGGCGGGGGCCGTGACGGTCGAAATCCTGCTGACTGTGCCCGGCTGCCCGCTCAAGGACCGACTGGAGCGCGACGTCAAACACGCGCTGGCGGCACTGGGCGGCGTGGGGCTGGTGACGGTCCGCATGTCCACCATGAACGAGGCGCAGCGCGAGGCGTTGAAGACCAAGCTGCGCGGCGGCCGCCCGGAAAAGTCCATCCCGTTCGCGGAGCCGGGGTCCAAGACGCGCGTGATCGCGGTCGCGTCCGGCAAGGGCGGGGTCGGCAAGAGTTCCGTGACCGCCAACCTGGCGCTCGCGCTGGCGGACTTGGGGCTGGCAGTCGGCGTGCTGGACGCGGACATCCAGGGCTTCTCAATGCCCCGCATGCTTGGGGTGGAGAACGAGCCGACGCAGGTTGACGACGCGATTCTTCCGCCGGTGGCGCAAGGCGTGAAGGTCTTCTCAATGGGCATGCTGGTGCCGCCCGGCCAGCCCGTGATTTGGCGCGGGCCGGTGCTGCACCGCGCGGTGCAGCAGTTCTTGACGGACGTGCTGTGGGGCGACTTGGATGTGCTGCTGATAGACCTGCCGCCCGGCACGGGCGACGTGCCGTTGTCGATAGCCCAGCTGATTCCAGGTTCAAGCTTGATCGTGGTGACCACGCCGCAGCCGGCGGCGGCTGAGGTGGCGCAACGCGCCGGCGCTTTGGCCTTGCAGACCAAGCAGGAAATCTTGGGCGTGGTGGAGAACATGAGCTGGTTCGAGGCCCCGGACGGCTCGCGTGTGCCGATTTTCGGCGAGGGCGGTGGCCGCCAGGTCGCCGAAAACCTCAGTTCGGCGGTCGGCTCTGAGGTTCCGCTGTTGGGCCAGATCCCGCTGGACCAGGCGCTGCGGGAAGGCGGGGATACGGGCTCACCGGTTGTGGCCTCGGCCCCGGATTCGGCGGCGGCGACCGCCTTCCGCAAGATCGCCGCCGGGTTGGCGCCCGCCTGATCGCGGCGACGAATCGCGGCAGTTTGCGTCAAGGCCCCAGCAGCCCGAGCGGAACCGCTGCGGTCCCGTCTTCGAGGCGGTGCGCGAATCCGCCTGAGGTGATGATCACCTTGTCCACCAAAGTGTCGCCAATTTGACCCTCCAACCAATTGAGATGCTTCGCGGCGGGGGCCGAGGGCATGGCGCCGAGTTTGACCTCGATGGCAAGAATTCGGTGATCGGGCCTTTCCACAATCAAGTCAACTTCATGTTCGCCCCGATGGGTGCGAAGGTGGCTGACGCGGGCTTCCAACGGCTGGGCGAACACGCGCACGGTCAAAGCGACCAGGGACTCGAACAACGCCGCCAGCACACCGTCTTCAGTCCGGGTTTCGGTGGGGGCCCTCGGCTCTGAGCAACGACTCGGGCGTCGAACCTGGGAGGCGTGCCGCCAGAGCCGGGTCGGCCAGGTGGTGTTTGGGCGCCTGCGCCAACCGCTTCAGCGGATTGAATTGAGGTATCCAGGCGGGGAGCGGGTCGAGAATCCAGATCCGCTCCAGCAGCGCCCGGTATGCGGCCACGGTGTTCTTGCTCGGTTTGTCGTCTTGGCCCGGCGTCGCGGACGCGAGGATCCTTGCCCCCGATGCCGTGGTCGAACTCGCGGCCGCATAGGCCGTCAGCCACGCCAGCAGTTTGCCCAGCCGACGAATGCCCTCACCCAGCTCCGGTATGTCTCGCTCGACGATCTGCTCGACATAGGACCCAATGGCCCGGCCGCGCAGTTGATAGGGGTCGGATCGGATTCCCGTGAAGCCCGAGGACACGATCTCTTCGACGTAGTCGCTGAGGCGCAGCTCGGATCGGCCCTCGACCACCTCGCGTCCTCCAGCCAGCAAAGCCGCGAGCGGCACCGCGGAAATGGCCACTCCACGCTCGGTCAGTGTCATGGGCCGCATCCTCAGGCGCACAATCCGCCCGGCGCCGGAGCGGAGCCGCGCCTCGCGACACTCTATTGGGCGGTTTCGCGAAGTCTTGTTGGGCGGTTTCGCGGAACGGCGGCCTCAGGAGCGAACGAAGCCGGTGGCCTTGAGGTCTTGCTCGATCGCCGCGACGCGGCCCAGCACCGGTTCCAGGAAGTTGTCGATGATCTCTTCGACGGATTGCGCCAGCAGCGGGATCGAGACGTTGATGGCGGCCACGGGGTATCCGGATGTGTCCCGGATGGGCGCGGCCAGGGCCCGCAGCCCGACCTCCAACTCCTGGTCAAGCAAGCAGTAGCCCTGACCCCGGACCCGATCCAGTTCCGCCCGCAGCGGCTTCATCTTGGTGATGGTGAACGGCGTGCGCGCCTCCAAGCGCAGGTCTCGCAACTGCTCTTCCAACTCCCCCGCCGGCAAGAACGCCAAAATGGCCCGCCCCATCGAGGTCGCGGCGGCAGGGAACCGAGTCCCCACGTTAATGTTGACCGCCATAATCTTCTTCGTGGCGACCCGAGCCACATAGACGATATCTCTGCGGTCCAACACCGAAATCGACGATGCGGCCTCCACCTGCGCCGCCAGCAATTCCAAGTGCGGCATGGCAATCTCTGGGAGGTTCATCGAAGAAAGGTAGGAATGCGCCAACTCGAGCACAGCAGGCCGCAGCGAAAAGCGGCGGTCCTGCGAACGGACGTAGCCGAGGATCTCCAACGTGATCAAGAAGCGCCGGGCAGCAGCACGAGTCAGCCCAGAGCGAGCCGCGACCTCAGACAACGTCAATGCCGGATGGTCTCCATCGAAAGCCTTGATGACCCCCAGTCCGCGCTCGAGGGACTGCACGAATTCTGTGGGGCGCTCTTCCACGGCCCGCCCTCCCTGTTCGTCTAGCTAGTAGTTGAATCGTTCATTGTGTCTGTGGTCGCCGACGCGTAGCACCGGCCATGAAGCGTGGGGTGCCCGTGATCGGTGCCGCCAGCGGCGTCTCCGGTCACCCGGGACCCACGGTGTCGCGCACCAATGCGGACTCCCCGCGAAAGCACTCTACGGCATTCTCCGCAACTTCCGGGATTCTACATTGCCCGGTGCGCCGCAGCGTGCCGGATCCAGCGGATCCGGCCAAACACAAGGACGGGCTCTTTCGGCCGCATCGGGCCGGAAAGCTCCTGGGAGGCAACCCTAAAGGTTGCCTCCCAGGAGCTTTCCGGCTAGTTCGGTTCTAGAACTTCAGACCGTCCCAGTCAACGCCGCACGCGGGGGCGTCCGGGTTGACGTCCGGGCCGAAGAACTTGACGATGACGAGGTCCTCACTTCCGGTGTTGACCACCTCGTGCGCCTGGGTGGCGGTCGGATGGCACAGGAACAACTCGTCTTGACCGGGCACCTGCCCCGTTACCGTTTCGCCGGCTATGGTGCCGGTGCCCTTCCACGCCAGGAGGTTGTACGCACCTTTCTCGACGACTGTGGCTTTCGCCCCTGGCTTGACGATCAGGCGTTTGCCGGAGAACTTCTTGTAGTTGCCGTGGAAGATCCAGGCCTCGCTGCCCCACGGTCCCTCGCTGAACACAACTGGAGAAATGTGCAGTTTGGCGTAAAGGTCCGGGTCGGCGTTCAACTCCCAATCGACCCAACGCATGGGAGCCCTTTCCGCAAGCCGGGCCTTGTCCTCCTCGGTGATGTTCTTGTACAACATCGCCTTGTCCAGGATGCGGCACACCGACCACGCCTGGAACAAGGAGATCGTGTCCGCAGATTCTTGCAACTCGATTGTGAGCGCGCTGCCCGGGGCGTGCAGCAGACCCGAAGGCGCGTAGAACCCCTCCTCGTACATCTGCTTGTAGCCGCGGGAGTAAGCCAGGATTTCGTCGGAATCCCAAGCCACCAACTCTTCGTGGATCAAGTCCTGCGCCCCCTGGCCGACCAGCCACGGATGCACACCCAAGAACGTCTCCGGCTGCGGACCCATGTCAACGCCCGACGGGAAATAGTAGGCCTCGTCCTTCGAGGACTGGTGAACCAGGTCCGCGTGAACCTGCGGGGGATGGATGTGCATCGGGATCCGGTAACCGTAGTCCAGAATCTTGCACAACCGGCCCAAATGCGAATGCGTCGCCGCATATTCCGCGCCCATCACCAGTCCGGGCACCAACTGCTCGGCGTCTTTGAGCAGGAAGCGGTCCCCTGTGGATGCCTGGACGGTGCTCAATCCAGTCCCCGGAGGCACACCCGGGCCGTCAACCTCGGTTGTGGACGCCAGCCAACGCTCAACCACCTCTCCCGCTTCCCCCCGGTCGACCTGGTCGTCCGGCAAGTTCATCCGCCGACCCGAAGGTGTCCAGAAATTCGAATTCCAGAACACTTCGGGCCGCAGCACGCCGTTCGAAGCCTCGATGACACGCTCAAGATCTGCGCGTGTAATTTCACTCATTGAAACAGTTTCCTTTCCTGCGAATAGTCAATAGAAAAAAGAATTTCAGACTGCACTAGTCCCCTGACCCAGCTTCGTCACGATCATGGCAAATGATGTGGCACCAGCGTCCGGTGTGCCCAGCGAGTGGGTGCCATGGGTGCGGGCCCGCCCGACCCGTGCAACGATTTCGGCCGTCGCGGCGGCAGCTGATGTCGACTCTGCCGCTGCGGCACGCCACGCCGATCCGAGGTCCGCACCGGCCGCGACCTCACGGTCCAGCGCGGCGGCGAACGGGATGATCGCGTCCACCATCGTTTTGTCGCCAACTTGCGCACCGCCACGGGAGATGATGGCGTCTCGGTAAGCGCGCACCGCAGCAGCAGTCGCAGCGTCATCCGGCGCGCCCTGGTCGCCGAGCACCGCCCCAGCCGCAGCCAGGCCGCCGCCCCACAGCGCCCCCGAGGCCCCGCCGGCGTCATTCGACCAAGCCTCGCCAGCACACTTCAGCAGCGTTTTCACGCCCGCGCCAGCTTCGGCCGCCGCGCGTGCCGCCCGTGCCGCCCCGGCCGAGCCGCGCCGCATGCCGGCTCCATGGTCCCCGTCACCAGCCACCGAATCGATGGCTCCCAACGCGGCCTCCTCGGCGGCCAGCAAGTCCCGCACTGCCTCGAACATGCCGGCTAACTGCGCGGCCACCGCCTGCGACTCCGCCGAAGCCGGCGGAATTACCTGCTCGTCGTCTTTCGCCTCAGCCACCACGCGCCGGTCCCGCGCGCCGACCGAGCCACGGCCGAAATACGCGCAGTCGGCCGGTTCGAGCCACAGTCGCTCGAATTCGTCGGTCAAGTACATGATGGAGAGCGAAAGGCCTGCCATGTCGAGGCTGGTGACCAGGTCAGCCACCAAAGGCGCGACCAGAACCATGCCCGCTGCCTCGATGCGGTCCTTGACTCGCGCGAAGACCAAGTGCAACTCGTCGGGCGAGGTGGTGCCCAGTCCGTTCACCAGCACAGCCACTCTCTGGCCGGAAACCGGCGGGCGCTCCTCAAACAGCCCGTCCACAAGGAGATCGGCGGCGTCATTGGCGCTCCCAACCGGAGCTTCTGCTATGCCTGGCTCGCCGTGGATTCCCAAGCCAACTGCCATAGCGCCCTTGGGCACGGTGAAGAGCGGCGAGTCCGCGCCAGGCAGGGTGCACCCTGTCAGCGCCACGCCGAAAGTCCGGGTGGCAAGGTTCGCCGCGAGCGCTATTTGCTCCACCGCGTCCAACGGCTGGCCCTCCTCTGCGGCAGCGCACACTACCTTCGCAACCAGGAAGCTGCCGGCGATCCCGCGCCTGTTCAAGTGCTCTTCGGGTGATCCCGAAGCGATATCGTCGGTCACTTTCACCATGCGGATGTCTAGGCCCTCGCCTCTCAGCGTCTCCGCCGCTGCCCCGAAATGCAGCATGTCGCCGGCGTAGTTGATCGGCAGCAACAGCACGCCGCCTCCGTTATTCGCAGCGCGTATCAAGGAGACCACCTGCGCCTCGCTTGGAGATGCGAAAATGTTCCCGCACACCGCCCCGTGGACCAACCCTGGCCCAAGCCATCCGGCAAAGGCCGGAAAATGCCCCGAGCCACCGCCCATCACCACCGCGACTTGTCCAGCGGGACAAGCCGTCGCTCGCACAGCTCCTCCAGGCACCGCCACCACGCGGTCGGCGTTCGCGAGCACGTAGCCGCGCAAAGCCTCAGCGGCGAAGACCGCCGGATCGTTCTCCAACAAAGCCATAGTCTTAAGACCTCCTCAATACGATTTTGGGTGCGGCATCACCAATCACGCCGCCGTCCCTTGCACAGCCCAAGCCCAAGCGAAGTCTTGGGTTTCCAGTCGAACCCCTTCGCCGACAACTGCGTCTTCCGCCTTTCCCCATATGCGCCGCTGGTTCCAAATCACGCAGTTGGGCACAGTCTTCTCCTTCGAGGGCTCGGCCTTCTTCACATATCATTACAGTCCTGCCAAAGCCATTACGCCAGAGACCAGAGGGCTATGGATCCAGCAATTCTGGCACTGGTTCGGCAGCGGGGCGGTCGTCATGGCGGACCTGCGGTCGCAAAGAACAGTCGGTCGCACTTCCAACTGCACTTCCGGGCCACCGAGCGCAGTTCACCGGTTCATGCCTCAAGAATGACAGCGAGGCCCTGGCCCACCCCAATGCAGGCTGCCGCCAGCCCCCGCCCACCGCCTCGCCGTCTGAGCGAATGGGCCAGGTGTCCCACAAGTCGACCACCTGAAGCTCCCAACGGGTGACCAATGGCGAGCGCGCCGCCGTCTGTATTGACCTTCGCGGGATCCAGACCCTCCCATAGTTTGAGACAGCCAAGGGACTGCGCAGCAAATGCCTCATTCAGCTCCACCAGATCGATGTCATCCCAGCTCAACCCGGCCCGTCCGAGCGCTTGGGCGGCGGCTGGCACTGGAGCGATCCCCATCAAATTGGGCTCGTTGGCTGCCAGTCCACGGGCGACTACACGCGCCAACGGAGCGGAGGGCAACACGCCTTCGGCGGCGACCAGGACCGCAGAGGCACCATCGCTCAATGGCGACGCGTTCCCGGCCGTTACCGTTCCCGTCTGGCCGGGTCCGCGAAAGGCCAGTTTCAGGCCTGACAACGCCTCCAGCGTGGTGTCCTCGCGGATCGACTCGTCAACGACCAGGCCGGTTCCGGGAACCGTGACCGTGTCCAGGGCATAACGGCCTTCCGCCCACGCCGCAGCCGCCAAGTGGTGACTGCGCAGTGCAAATTCATCCTGAGCCTCGCGGCTGATACCTAGCATCTCTCCGACTTGTTCGGCCGTCTCACCCAGAGACACCGTCCAGTCGCCCGGCATTGAAGGATTGACCAGGCGCCATCCCAGCGCCGTCGAAACCAGAGTCTGGTCTCCAGCAGGGAACGGGCGGTCCGGTTTCAGCAAAACCCACGGTGCGCGGGACATCGACTCGACGCCGCCTGCCACCACGATTCTGGCATCACCGACCTCAATCGCGCGAGACGCCTGGATGACCGCTTCGATGCCTGAAGCGCACAAGCGGTTGACAGTCACACCTGGCACGGAAACGGGAAGTCCAGCCAGCAGCGACGCCATTCGGGCCAGGTTGCGGTTCTCCTCGCCGGCCCCGTTGGCGTTGCCGAAGATCACATCGTCGATTGATGCGGGATCCAGATCGGGATTGCGCTCCAGGATGGCCCTGATCACCAAAGCCCCCAAATCGTCGGGGCGGACTCCGGCCAAACCCCTGCCGAACTTCCCGAAAGGCGTCCTAACTGCGTCATATATGAACGCACTGACCATCTTGATGACCCTACTCTCTGCGAAAAGTGAATTGCGGTTTCGCGGGCGTCTCGTCGCGGAAGGCCGAAGAACCGTCGGCTCCCTTGGCTGATCCCGTCATAGTTGATTCAGCCGCCCGGTGCTGCATTCGCGGCGAATCGCAGCGGTGCTCCCGTGTGCGCTTTGACATAGCCCGCGTCAACACCTGGTGCCAATTTGACGGCCAGCAGCCCGTTGGGAGTCACGTCGAACACCGCGAGTTCGCTGACTATCGCGGTGACGCAGCCGACCGCTGTCAATGGCAACGTGCATCGTTCGACGATCTTCGGGTTCCCAGACCGATCGTTGTGCTTCAGCATGACGATGACACGTCTGGCTCCCACAGCGAGGTCCATCGCACCGCCGATGCCGGCCACCCGGCCGCCACCAACACTCCAGTTCGCGAGATCGCCATTAGCCGCAACCTGGAAGGCACCCAGCACCGTAGCGTCCAGCCGCCCCCCTCTGGCTATGCCGAAAGAAATGTCGTGGGCGACCACGGACGCTCCGGCCACTAGCTGAATCGGTTCGCACCGGGCATCGATTATATCCGGATCCGGTTGCTCTTCCTCACGAAGCGTCCTGTAGCCGATCAGCCCGTTTTCGCAGTGGAAGACAACGCCGTCGGCCGGATTCACCTCGCTTGGCACCAACACAGGCATGCCTACGCCCACGTTCACAACCCATCCCGGCTCCAGCAAAGCGGCGACTTCGCGAGCTTGCTCCCGCTTGCCCCAGCCCGTCGACTCAGTCATTTCCCTGCACCCTCGACGTAAAGGCGGTCGACGAAAACGCCTGAAAGATGCACATCATCCGGCGCAAGGGCGCCCAACGGGACCAGCTCTTGAACCTGGACCACGGTCGTAGATGCAGCCATCGCCATCACCGGATTGAAGCCGCGGGACGCATAGCGGAAGCGCAGATTCCCGAACGGGTCGGACTGAGCAGCCTTGATCAAAGCGAAATTCCCCGGGAGCGGGTCTTCCAATATATAGGTGCGGTCATGAAACCTTCGCTCCGCTTTACCCTGGGCCACGGGCGTGCCAACCCCAGTCGGGGTAAAGAAGCCGCCTAGCCCGGCTCCTGCAGCTCTCAGGCGCTCGGCCAAAGTGCCCTGCGGCACCACTTCCAGGTCAACCTCGCCTGCGTCCAAAACCGCACGAAACGCGGTCGCTCCCGGATGGACCGGGAAGGTGGTAAGCACTTTCGCCACACAGCCAGCTTTGAACAGTTCTCCAACATCCCCCGGCCGACCCATACCGCAATTGTTAGTTGTGATAGTCAAGCTCTTCGGACCGGCCTCGGCCAAAGCCAGAATCAGCAAGTCGGGAACGCCAATGCCGCCCCAGCCGCCAACATGAACAGTCATGCCGTCGGCAACTCCAGCCACCGCATCGGCTACGGTTTCCACGATCTTCGATGGCCGACTCACGCCTCACACCCGCACTCTCCACTCGGCTTTCCGGTGGGCCCGGTTCGTTGTCCGCGCAGATGTGCGCGTGCCGAATCAGATTGACACGCTGACAGCAGGGTTGTCAAGCCCGGCCCACCGTCGCCGTTTCCACCCTCTGATGGGCGCGGCCCCTCCTCAGACCACAAGTCCTGTCCGTAACCTCCGATTGCTTCGTTCGCCGTCATCTGGTCACGCCCCCATCAACGCCATGCCCTTGCTGTACCGCTGAGCCACCCCAAACACGGCCAGCATAGGAATCATGCTGATGACAGCGGCCGCGCACGTCGCACCCACATTCACCGACAGTTCATTCTGGAACCCTGTCACATAGACCGGGACCGTCGACGACGAACTATCAGTCAAGGTCACAGCGAACAGATAATCGACATATAGCTGTAGAAAGGTCAATGCGGCCGTTGACGCGATACCGTCGCCCATGAAAGGAATGATGATTCGAACCATCCGCTTCAGAGTCCCAGCTCCGTCGAGGGTCGCCGCCTCCTCGACCTCCCTCGGAATGGCGTCGCAGAACGCCTTGAGCACCCAAACCTCAAGCGGAACTCCGATCGTCAGCAAAGCGCACAGCAACCCAGGCTTCGTATTTAGGAGTCCCAGTTTCGAATACAACATGTAAAACGCCGCCACTAGAGCAATAGTCGGTAGTGCTTGAAGACCAAGGAAACTGACGTAAGCCCGATTGGCACCCTTGCTTGGCGTTAATCGCGACAACCCATAGGCCGCCGGGAAGGCCACCACGAAAGACAGCAACATGGCGCCGCCTGCCACGATTATGCTAGTGAGCATGAAGCCCCAAATGACCGGTTGCCCAGGACCGCCAAGGATTATACTGCGATAGTTTTCGAGCGTGAGTTGCCTAGGTAACGACCAGCCAAGGACCGGTTCGGAATTCGGAGAGAGCGAGGTCACGAATAGGTAGTAAAGCGGAAGGAGAACCCACAGCAGAATCACACCCACAGCAACGCCGAGCCCTATCTTTACCGCGAGACGATGATAGTTCCGCGGTCGGCGCGCGACAGTCACGGGTTGGATCACACTAGACATAGGACCTCCGTACCACTGCTCGGGCGGCGAACCAGGCCGCAGCCATTCCTAGAATGAGCACAAGGATCGACTGCGCCGACCCGTATCCAAAGTTGAGGAGAGTGAACGAGTTGTTGTATATGTACGTGGCCAACACTTCGCTGCTATGATCGGGGCCGCCCTTCGTCATTGCCCACGGGAATGCGAATGTGTTCAGTGAAGCCACCGCCTTGAAAACCACAGTGACGAACACAACGGGCATCATCATCGGCCAAATGACGTGCCTTACCCTCTGCCAGAAATTGGCTCCGTCTATCTGAGCGGCTTCGAGAGGATCTCGGTTTAGGGACTGCATGCCGCTCGACAGCAGAATGAAGGACCAAGGAGACCACGCCCAAATGACAGTGACCAAGAGTCCAATAAAGGCCGTCCTGCTGTCTCCCAATATTGGTAGATCCAAGGGAATTCCAAGAATCCGGTTGACCTGTGAGAAGGGCGGACCATACATGATATGTGCCCAGAAAGTGGCCGCTGCCGACGGCACCAGAAGTATTGGCAGTATGAAAATCATCTTTAGTACCCGGCCGAGCCACCGCCGAACGCTGAACACTATCAGCGCCTGCACAAAGCCCAGGGCGAGGTCGGCCAGTCCAGTGATCACAACGTAAACAAGAGTCCGCAGGATCGCCATATGTAGGCCACTGTCCTTGAGGGCACGGCCGTAGTTGTCAAGCCCCGCGGACCCGGTGGTCAGGTGGTTCAGGAGGTCATAGTTCCTGGTGCCCAGGTACAGCGTGTATCCCACCGGTACGCCGATGATCACCAGCAAGACGAGCCCTGCTGGCACGCAGAGCAACCAGTAAATCCTCCGTTGCACGCGCGCGTGCACTCGTCCAGTCTTGTTCACTACAGCCATGTGTTGCTCTAGCTCCTTATCGCTGCTCGAGATGGGGCGGCGGTTCACGAGCGTCCACGCGGACGTCGCGCGCCGCCGCCCCTCTACGCCTTCTTCTAGGATGAGCCCTCCACAATCTTCGCAATTGCTTCACCGGAACTGGCGGCGAAGTCCGCTGGCGAAATCTGGTTCGCCATGAGTTTGTCATAAGGGGAATCCAAGGCAAGCCGAATAGCTGAAGTGTTCCCATCGATCAGGAATGCGGTGCCCTCTCCCACCGCGTCCACCACCGCGTCGGGCAGCACGCCCTCCCCAACAGCCTTCTCTGCGACCATCGCGTCGGTCGGTACGAAAGTCCCATTCGGACTCGCGACCGCCAAGCCGAGGTTCTCTTCCGAGTGTAACCACTCGAGGAACTTCCAAGCCGCCTCCTTATGCTTGCTGGATTCCGGAATCGAGTGCATCCAGAACGAGATGAACTCTCCAGCGTCGCTTGTGAACGGCGGTACTCTGAAACTTGAGACCGGGCCGCACTTCGACTCTGATTCCTTGATCTTGCTCCAACTCAAATAGATCAGGTCCATGTACATGGCCGCCTGGCAATTGTTGAAGAACGCTGCGGCACCATCTGTCGCCATACCTGTCAATTCCTTCGGTGCCGCGCCATGCTTCCAGACGAGGTCTTGCAGATAGGCTGCGGCCGTGGCCACTCTTTCCTGAGCGTCGGTCTGCCCCGGGCCCCAACCCGCCGTTCCATCGTTCTCTTGCCATGTGAGCCCAGAGCGGAAGATCAGTTCCTCGAGGACATTGCGGCCGGTTTCGCCCTGACCAGGGACAACAATGCCATAGCGGTTCGGAGGATCATTGAAGAATTGCACCAACTCAAGCAAAGACTCCGGACTCTCCGGCGGGACCTGCATGGCGTGGCCGAACTCAGCCTCGAATGCCGCCTGATTGGCCGCGTCCTCGAGGAGATCGGTCCGATAGGCAACACCGTACCCTCCCGCGTAGAAGGGCAAATACCGAAGCTTACCTTCAAATAGGTCCTTCTCTTGTGCCCATCCCGGTTGCTGTGATTGGAATTTCTCGAATGCCGAGTCGTCGCCGAGGAAGCCATTGAGATCGGCGAGGTACGGGCCTGCGGCAGAGACTGTGTCGTTCGGCAGCGTGACAACGTCATATGTATCTTGATTCAGTTGGAGGGCGCTCAGCACCTTCTGCCGAATCGTCTGCGTATCGTTGAGGATCAGATTCACCTCGATGCCAGTCTCTTTTGTGAATTCTGGAATCTTGTCCCAAACCTCGTTGAACTGCGGGTGTCCCTGGGCGTCGATTACGGTAATAGTTTGACCAGAGAGGTCACCGCCATCGGAGCCACCTCCCGTGGAACCCGACGAACACGCACCAACAAGTGATGCGGTTACGGCAACCATCAGCAAAGCGCATTTTGAAGCGCTCGGTGTGACTAGCTTTCGAAGAGTGTGCATTGGCTATTCCTTTCAACTTGGTGGTGATCGCAGTCGCCTATTGAGTTCTAGAATGATCTAAGATGGTTCCCCTTCTGCCGCTTTGGCGATTCTTCCCAACGAGCCGATGCTCAATGCTGAGGTCAGTTGACCCGGCGCTTTCGACGACCCATCTAGCCGGTCGGCCCGTCGGCAGGACTGAGCAGTTGGCGGCTTCACCGAGGCTCTTCCTTCCCTGTGCGAGTCGTTTCCGCTAGCTCGGCCGCAATTCCGATGAGTTCACGCGCGAGGACTTCGGGATGCGAGACCATGGCGTCGTGTGGCAAGTCGAGAACGCGGTAGTCGAGGAGCCTGGCTCGTTGATCGCTGACCTTCGACACTAGATTGGACCGGCTGAATCTAAGGTAGGTCTTGGGAATCGGCTCCGCGGCCGACACATCGCCCAGCGGTTGTGTGAACGTCGCCGCAGGCTGATCGGAAAGGCGGGCCCGCACCCATGACACATCGGACGGTTCCCTTATCCCGAAGTAGGCCAGACCGCTGCCTCGACCAGGCACCACTCGCCCCCGACCGTCGGTCGCGATCAACTGCTCCAGTTCCTGCCGCCGCTCTGCGTCACAGATATCGAAGTGACATTCCCCGCTGCGGGGCACGACAGCGTCCAAATAGATCATCTGGGAGACGCGGTCCGGCACCCTGGCCGCAGCCCCGGTGATGACCATGCCTCCGTACGAGTGGCCCACAAGTATCACATCGCGCAGGTCGTTGAACTTGATGAGGTCCGATACGTCAGACACATGCGTCTCCAGATCGACTTCGAAACGATCTAGTAGGTGGGCACGTTCGCCGAGCCCGGCTAGAGTAGGCCAACGAACCGAACTGCCCTCACGCTCCAATAGAGGCACCAGCCGTTCCCAACACCATCCGCCGTGCCTCGAGCCGTGTACCAGCACAAAAAGGCACCCAATGGCAGCAGAACCAGTCATCTTGACGCCGCGGGCTTCCGAAGTCGAGCTTCGATGCGGCAAGAGTTCTGGCAAGAAGAACGTGGCAGCGAACGTCCTCTCTCGTTGCGGCAGATCAAATTCGGCGTTGCACGGGGCGAGACTCCCCAGTTCGCACTCCGAGTGAGCCGTCGTGCCGCGCCGACAGGATCGTCACGTGTCACCGTTGCCACCTCAATCTGTCTACACTCCGCACGTTTGTGCGCTCCACGGACACGCTAAGCTCGACCGGGCCTTTTGTCAAGCCCCCATTCTTGGGGGATGAGCCCTCGTTGACGCCAAATGGCCGCTCGACTCAACGCAGCCGGGGCATTGACTCGCATCGACGCCAGCTATAGACTCTGTGCGTATGGTGGCTGCTTGTGCGGTCAACGAACAACGATGTTTCCCAAATTCCTAGGAAGGAAGCGATTGTCAGGTGGCTGAGTACCGGTCGGACTACAACCCGTCAATGGAGCCGAAAGATCTCAAGTATGTGATCTACGAGAAGAGGGACCATGTGGCCCACGTCACACTGAATCGACCCGAAGTCCGCAACGCCTTGCATACTTGGGCCTACCAGGAGTTGCACAAGTGCTGGACCGACATCCAACTCGATCCCGACGTCTACTGCGGGATCGTCACGGGCAGCGGCCAGGCGTTCTGCGCAGGACGGGACGTCAAATTCTTGGCGGAATACCAGGCCAAGGGCCTACGGACTCCCCACGAAGACCCGACTAGCCCGCATTACAGCTGGGGTGGGGGCGGCCAGCCACAGGACTCTATCTTGCAGAAGCCTCTGATCGCCGCCATCAATGGTTTCGCTGTCGGCGTCGGCATTTCCATTGCGCTCCAGTGCCAGTTGCGCGTGATGGCAGAGGATGCATGGCTCGGCGACCAGCACACTGCCATTGGCCGACTGGGCATGCCCCATGAGATCTACTGTGAGCTTCCTCGCACCGCTGCGGCGTACCTCACGCTTTGCAACGGCCGTCTGACCGCAGAGGAATGCTACCGGCAAGCCATAGTCAACGGGGTAGTTCCGCGAGAAGAGCTCATAGCTGCCGCTGAGGGCCTGGCTCAGATGGTCTGCCGGAACTCACCTCTCGCTGTCCAGGGTGTGGTGAAGGTCTACAACATGGTGAAATCCTTCACTCCTGTCATGACGGAATACGTGTCAGAGATGGACCGCCAAATCGGCGAGTCGGACGACATGAAGGAAGCCGCGGCTGCGTTTGTCGAGAAGCGCAAACCTGTATGGAAGATGCGATAAGGCGGGAATGTCTCATGGCGACAGGTGCCGGCCTGAGCGACGTTAGCGGATTTCTGAACCCGGCTTCGATTGCCGTTGTGGGGGCCTCGGACAGAGAGGCCTCACTCGGCGGGGCCTCGGTGCGGTTCCTGCGTAAGTTCGGCTACCCCGGGGATGTCTGGCCCGTCCATCCGAGCGCGAAAGAAGTCGCCGGGTTCCCAGCGTACCCCGACTTGCCTTCCCTGCCCGGCGTGCCGGACCTGGTCGTCTTTGCCATTGCCGCAGGCCGCATTCCTGCGGCGGTGCGCGCCTATGGTGCCGCCGGAGCAAGGTCGGCAGTCATCTGGGCCGGCGGCTTCGCCGAAGGCGGTGCCGACGGCAAAGCGCTACAAGAAGATCTCGCGGCGGCCTGCGCCGAAACCGGGATGAGCGTGTTGGGGCCAAATTGTATCGGCATCATCTCCACCGCGCAGCCCATGATCGCCAGCTTCGGATCATTCATGCGCGAAGTCGATACGCTTCCCGCCGGGCACATTTCGGTCATGGGGCAGTCGGGCGGGCTTGTAACCATGGCCATCGCTCACGCGCGAGCTGCCGGTTTTGGCTTCCGGTATGCCATCAGCACAGGCAACGAGGCCGTGCTCACAACCGCAGACTTCATCGGTGCCTGCGCCCAGGATCCCGAGACGCGGGTGATTGCGGCCTATATGGAAGGCGTCAAGGACGGTCCCCGGCTGTTGAGCGCCCTCGACATAGCCCGCCAGGCCGGCAAGCCTGTGGTCGTACTGAGAGGCGGGAGTTCCAAAGCAGCCGCGATGGCGGCAGCCGCGCACACTGGCGCGCTCGCTGGGGAGTCAAGGGTATGGCACGCCGTATTTCAGGAGTACAGCGTTGTCGAGGTCTACTCGCTCGAAGAACTAATAGACGTGGTAACGCAAATCGCCTCGATGCCGGTTCCCATGCGCCCAGCGAGTAACGGCGTAGCCCTCGTCACGTTTGGCGGGGGCGGCGGCGTGCTAGCAGCCGATCAGTGCGAGAGAAGGGGCTTAGCCACGCCTCGGCTCAACACCGAGTCCAGATCGAAACTTATTCCACTGGTGCCATCCATCGCTTCGGTCCAGAATCCCATCGACCTCACCCCGCAGGTATATGCGGACCCGCAATGGCTAGCCAAATTGCCCACCGCTCTGGACACAATCGCCGCAGATCCAGCAATCGACTCAGTCCTCCTCCAGTACGGGCCGATGGCCGCTGGGGCCGAAGCCATCGCACGGATGGC
This sequence comes from Bifidobacteriaceae bacterium, assembly GCA_031281585.1. Classification (NCBI taxonomy): domain Bacteria; kingdom Bacillati; phylum Actinomycetota; class Actinomycetes; order Bifidobacteriales; family Bifidobacteriaceae; species Bifidobacteriaceae bacterium. Next base: position 26,528 of record JAITFE010000138.1, read on the forward strand.
CAAGGAGTTCATGGAGCGTTCGCCGATTCCTGTCATGCTGGGATGGCCGTTGGCACCCAAGGCCGCCGCCGCGTGGCTGGCCGAGCGCAACGTAAACGTTTTCGTTGAGTATGACCGCGCCCTCCGCGTCATCTCTGATCTTTTTGCCTCAACGACCGGAAGCGGCTTTGGACCGCCACCCCCTCCTTCGCAAATCGACTGGGAAGCTCTGGTGCCATGCCCGGTTCCCGGAACGGTTCTGGCCGAACACGAGGCCTACGACGTGCTGCGCGCGGCCGGGCTGCCAGTGGCCCCAGGTCGCTTGGTCGCCCAAGCCACCGACTTGCAAGATGTCGGCGAGCAGGTCGGCTGGCCGGTGGCTATCAAGGGCATGAGCAAGAAGTTCACGCACAAGTTCGCAATGGGTTTGGTCGCCTTGGGTATTGGCTCACCAGCCGAAGCCGCTGAAGCCGGAGCCATGATCGAAGCCCGTGGCCAAGAGTTGGGCGCCGACCTCGAAGGGCTGTTTGTTCAGCACATGGTCGACGGTGGTCAGGAGGTCCTCGTTTCCGCACTCCGCGACCCGAACTTTGGCGTCATAGTGTCCTGCGGAGCGGGAGGCGTGCTTACCGAGGTGATTGACGACATTGTGCTGCGCCGAGCCCCGTTTGGACCGGACGTGGCCGGGCACATGCTGAGCCAACTGCGCGTCGTCCGGCGAGCTTTGAACAGGGGATTGGTCGGGCCCTCTCTCGAGCCGATGATCGGCTTCCTGGTCGAATTCTCACGCGTGGCTGCTAGCGCGCCGTGGAAGTCGTTCGTCATTGAGGCGAACCCCGTCAAGTGGAGGTCGGACGGGGTCTGCGCAGTGGACGCTCTGATCATAATTGAAAAGCCATGAGTTGGGCTGACCTGCGGCGGGTCGGCGACAGCGCGGCTTGGACTACCAGGTAACTCCGGCTGCTTGTAAGCGCACAAAGCATCTTGGCAGGTAAGAAAAGGAGAAACTAGTGGAATGCGTAGAACTTGACATACCCGTACCGCATGTAGCCGTGGTGATGCTCAACCGGCCACCGGTGAACGCGCTTAATCAACAGGCCCGCCACGAACTGATCGCTGTGATGGACGAGCTACAGAGCCGGGACGACGTACGGTGCCTTGTGCTGACGGGGAAGGGAAGAATCTTTTGCGCGGGGGCTGACATCAAAGAGAAGGCGGATCTAAACCAAGGAGACCATTCCCAAGCGGCCGCGAACAGGCTCACTCGCGACGTATTCCTCTCGGTGCTCGATTCCTCAAAGCCGGTCATCGGTGCCATCAATGGGCACGCCCTTGGGGCCGGGATGGTGCTGGCGAGTTGCTGCGATTTTCTGCTGGCAGCGGACACAGCTAAGTTTGCGATGCCAGAAATCGACGTTGGCCAAGGGGGAGGCGCCAGCTACTTGCAGCGGGTCCTCCCACTAACCCTGATGCGCAGAATGATGCTGACCGGCATGAGGGTGCCCGCCACGGAACTCTACCGGCGGGGCGTCATCGAAGAGTGCTTGTCGGCTGACGAACTGGTGGGTTCCGCTGTCGAGGTGGCTGCGGCGATCGCCGCCAAATCGCCGCTGGCAGTCCGCACCATCCGGGAATCCTTCGTGTCGGTTGAGCACCTCCCCATGGCGGAGGCCTTCAAGATCGAACAACGCTACACATCCATGCTGTCTGCCTCCCCGGACGCCGACGAGGCCCGCCGAGCGTTCTTTGAGAAGCGCAGGCCCGTATTCTGAAAGCTAGGGCCTTCGAATCGGCTCGGCGCGACGCGCGGCCCCGTGGTCAAGAAACCCCGAGGCCGCGTGTTCGACCCGTGCACTACTCGATTTCCGCCGGATCCTGGCCATCCATGTCGATCTCCTCGCCGCCGGCCATCAGTGTGATCACTTCCAATCGTGTGCGCTCGCCCGCGCGGAACTGGTCTAGAACCTTCCCCTGCTTCAGCACGGTGAACGAGTCGCCAACCGTCAAGGCATGGTGCGCATTGTGAGTGATGAAAATGATCGCGACTCCTCCGTCGCGCGCTTTTCGAATGAGCCGCAGTACGACAGCGGCCTCCTTGACCCCCAGGGCTGACGTGGGCTCATCGAGAATCAGGACCTTCGCGCCAAAATAGAGCGCGCGGCCTATTGCGAGGGCTTGGCGCTCGCCTCCTGAAAGCGTGCCCACCAACTGGCTGGCGTCAGCCACTCCACGAATCCCAATGTTCTTTATTTCGGTTCGCGCGACACTTGCTGCGGCGCGATGGTCGATCCACCTCAGCGGGCCAAAGCCTTTCATCGGTTCCCGCCCAATGAAGAAGTTCTGAGCGATGCTCATCAACGGGAAAGTGTCTATCTCCTGAAAGACAGTGGTAATGCCCCGCGCCTGAGCGTCGCGAGGAGATCGGAAGTCCACCGCTTCTCCATCAACGCGGAGCTCGCCTCGGGTGACCGTGTGCACGCCTGACAGAATCTTGATCAGCGTGGATTTTCCGGCTCCGTTGTCCCCCAGCAGACATGCCACTTGCCCGGGGGCAACCGAAAAATCGACATCCGACAGCACTGTGTTCAGGCCGAAAGTCTTGCACACTTTGACGAACTCGACCACGGGCTCAGCCATTCGCTACTCCTTCCTTCGCAACAGGCGGTCTTCGGGCGAATCGTGGTGGTGACAGCGCCATCTTGCGCAGCCTGTTGTTCGAGATCACGGCAACCAGCAGCAAAGCTCCCAGCAGGACTTGGGTGAGGTTGGCGTCCCAGCCTGCGTAGAAGAGACCCGCCTTGCTGATGCCATAAATCAGAATGCCGAAGAAGACTCCCGTGATGCTCCCGTATCCCCCTGTTATCAGGACCCCACCGATGATCACCACGATTGGCACGTCGAAAACGTATCCCGATCCGGTGGTCGGGTCAGCAGTGCTGAACTTGACCGCCTGCATCATGCCCACAAACACGGCCGACATGCCCGCGCATGCGAACAAGGTGATCTTCACCCGATTCGTCAGCACTCCTGAGCGTCTAGCGCGCTCGGTGTCCCCCCCGGTCGCAAGAATCCAGTTGCCGAAGCGAGAGCGCCGAAGGACCCACGCGCAGATCATTGTGATACAGATGAACCACACGATGGAGACGTCGAAGTTCGAATCTCCGATCTTCGACGCGAAGAGGCGAGGAAGCACTCCCTCGCGGTCAATGAGCACCGAAAGAGTCGTCGATTTGGTCAGGGCTTGGGCAATGGTTACGCCCAAGCCCAAGACGATAAGCATCATGCCGAGCGTGACAATGAACGAGGGCATACCTGTTTTCGTCACCAACAAACCGTTGGCTAGACCAAAAGTCAGGCCAATGGCAAGGCCTGCCACCAAAGCCACGCCTAGAGGCAGCCCGAAGTATCCCGTCATCAAGCCGACAGTCACAGATCCGGCACCAACCACCGACCCGACAGACAGGTCCAATTCGCCGGAAATCATTAGCAGTGCCACTGGCATGGCCATCATGCCAAGGTCGGCCATGCCGTTGACCCATGCGGCCGTGCCGTCCAGGCTGGTGAAACCGCTCCCAGACGACACGACCGCAAAGAACAGGTACAGAACGACCGCGACCACCGCCGGTGCAAAGGCCTGGGACCGGACGAGCCGACCCGGCCATGCGCGCCATCGAGATTCCATTGTGTTGCACGCCCTCCTACGTACTTACGGCGCTCGCTGGGTTCCGTTCCGCCGTTGCTGGGTTAGTTGGCACCACGCACACCCGGATACTGGGCAACGATCTCGAGCGTCTGATCGAGGTTGTTCTTGTCGATGGCGATGGCGCCCGGTATGACTGCGCCCACAGGATGGATCCCGTAGCGGATGTACTGGTCCAGGATCATTATGGCTTGGAAGCCCCAGAGGTACTGCTGGGTGTCCACGATCCCGTCCAAAGTGCCGTCCCGGAGCAATTCGATGGCACCTTTGGATATGCCCAAAGTTGAGAGCTTGATCTCTCCTGTCTTGCCGATGTTCTTGATGGCATCGGCGGCGTAGATCGCGATGGAGGAGTTCTGAGTCCACACGCCGTCGATGTCGGGGTGTGAACTCAGGTGGCCCTGGATCGTTTGGGTGGCACTCGCCGGGTTGTTCACGTCGGTAGCGGGGATGATGATCTGCTCAGATACTCCGCCGGATTCTTTCATTCCCTGTTCCGCGCCGTCGCAGCGCTGCTGCAGCCCCGGGTTGGAGGCAGCGTTGTTTACGCAGAGCAGATGCTTGACGCCGGTTGCTGCGGCAGCTTTGCCGGCGGCCAGGCCGGAACCGACCTTGTCCTCGCCAATGAAGGTCAAGACCCCTTCTGATTCCCAGGTGTCCATGCCGGAGCTGATGGTCACCACGGGAATGCCCTGCTCTACGGCCCGTTTGATTCCTGGGCCAAGCGAGTCAGCGTTGAAGTTCCAGACGATCAATCCGTCGGGGTTCTTGGCAATCGCTTGGTCAAGCAACGCCACGTAGTCTGGGATCACATTCGAATAATCTTTCGATGCCGAGTACTGGTAGTCGGTCATCCCCAGCAAGGCAGCAGCGTCGTCGGAACCGAGCTTCATAGGTTGGAAGAAGGCGTCCGATACGGGGCCGTTGACGGCGATGATGTAGGGGGCTTTGGAGTCCGTCGGGGCGCCGGTCGGTTGGGCCTTGGAGTCGGTCGGTTGGGTCTTGGAGTCGTCACCAGTTGAGCACCCAAAAGCGGCGCCAACTGCGGCGATACTGACAACTCCGACAAGGATTCTGCGCCACATCTTCGTGGTGCCGTTTGATTCGATCATGCTCGCTCCTTCACGAGTCTGTTTCCTGCGCCTCGTTGTTGAGGCACCTGTCCAGCGTCTACTCCTTAGTAGGGCGTCTGTTCTCACGGGAGACGAGGCACTGCTGCGTCCAGCTAGACTGGCACGCGTGCCTTGTTCGTATTACATCACTTTGTGCGCATTGTGTCAATGGCCCAACTGCCAAGTCGCGCAATCCTGCGCTGACCCGTGCCACTCCACATCACGGACGGCACCGTGACGAGCCCCCGCGATCGAGCACACATCTGCGGCAGCGCGGAAGGACCGGCGCGCAGTTCGCTGGTTCCACGTATCGCCACCGACACGGCTCCCCATGGATGACCCCCTATCGGCTAGGTCGCGGACGGCCATGCCTCAGCACGTCGTTGAGCAGTTTGGCTAGATCCTTCGGAGCGGTGAGAAAGGGCGAGTGGTCGGAGTCGATGCTCGCGGAGTACCGCATGTTGCGAGCCATCTGCTGCTGCACATCCGGCTTCAGCGCATGGTCGCGCAGACACACAATGTAGGTCGACGGCAGCCGTTCCCACGGCCGGTTTTCAAGACCGATCGTTGTTCCCGGCGGAGACGGCATCGGGCGCAGTCGCGCCCAAGCAGCCTGTGCTTGCGCTCGCGTGCATTCGCTGAAGAAGGTCTGCCAAGCGATATCAAAACTCGGCACATCACCGGTGCGAATCCGATCCGCCTTGGCGTAGGCCTGAAGCTGAGCGGCATTTGGGGCGGGGGCAGCTAGGTAGATCAAGTGCGCCAAGTCGGCTGTGCTGGCCACGATCGACGTGAGCCGACCGCCGTAGCTGTGCCCGCACACCACTGTGTCGCCTCCAAGATCCTGTACGGCCTGGCGGACCACGGCTACGTCCGACGCAACAGAGTCAAAGGGCAATTCAACGGCGACAACCTCGCGGCAGTCGGGGTCGATGAGGCCCATTACTTCGGACCAGCACCAAGCGCCGTGCCACGCACCATGCACCAGCAGCAAAGGGCTGAGGGGATCAACCCCGCTACGACCGGTCATCTTGAACCTCCCTCGTTAGCACGCACAGTTAGTGCGGTTCTGATGCCGACGCAAAGCGAGCCGAGTCAAGAACACGAGCGGAGTTGACGGCGAGTAGCTGCTGCGCGAGTTCCGATGCCGCTTCGGCGCCATGCACGGTAGCCGCACACTCAATGAACTTCGCCACCAATGCGCCGACGTGATCGGCCGACAGTGGCGTGGTCATCGTCCCACCGCCGCTGGCGGTGGCGGCAAACACGGCGTCATGAGTCGCTACTTCCACTCGGGCGGCCCCTTTCGACTCACGAACCTCGACATGGTCCATGAACCGACGCACCTCAGCCCGACAGCGCGTGCCAGGCACAGCCCACAAGACTCGCGGAATCCGCAGAGCCAAGCACGCGAGTTGGTAGGGAAAATGCAGCAGGCAGTCCTGCTCGGTAAGCAGCCGATTCGCTTTCATGACGACGTGGTTGCCGGAATCACCGGCACTCACAACGACCTGCTCGATGCTATCCGCATCCAGATCGTTGTTGGCGACAAGATCGCTAAACGCCGCCTTGACCGCGATAGTTGGGAGATTGGTGGGCAGCAGCTTGTGCCGAACTAGGTGCCGCCATTCTCCGTCGGCCATCGGAAGCGGCTCCCACTCGCGGTTGGCGCCGATGTGCCAAAAATCTTGATCGGCACCGAAGACGGAGCTCGGTCCCGTGAACCCACACCGGGCCAGTTCAGCTGCGGCCAGCCCGACCTGGGCGATCTGACCGAAGAGCGTGTATTTCGCCATGGACACCGTCGTGCGAACGAAGTAGTCGGCCACCGTGTCGGTCGGCCGCATCCAGGTGGCGAGTGCTATCCCGTGACGGCACTCTTCAGCGGACAACTCCTCCGCACGGGCGATCGCCGCAACTACGGCTGGCGCGAAGAGAGGATGGCCGACATGGCGGATCTCGTGGGAGCCGAGCTCCGCCACTAGTTCCCTGTACCGAGCCGTCAGTCGCGCTGAGACCTCGAGCCCTACGGCAATCGCTTCGAGCAGGTCCAGCCCGCTTCCGCCGGCGTGCTCGACTGCCACGAGAGCAGCCGACACAACCGCTGGCACGTCGTGACCCGCCGAGGATACGGGGTCGAAGTCCATCGCGTTGATCAATTGCGCTCCGACGAAGGCGGCGGTGTCCCGGTCGGAGGATAGCTCGAGTCCAAGCGGCCGGGCACCGCCCGGGCGAGACGCCGCCCACCGCGCAAGAGCGAGGCCGGATGGAATCCTGGAGCTTGCGAGGGCACAGCCCACAGAGTCGAGCAGGACATGCCGCGCCTGGGTAAGGACGGCAGCGGGAATAGGTCCAGGCCGAACCGCGAAATCCGCGAGTTCGCCCAGCAGTGGGTCGCTCCGGGCGTTCATTGCGGCGTGAAGGCTAGGAGGCGGCGGGGATTGTCAACAAAGATCGCCTGGATCTCGGCGTCCGACATGCCCACGTGCGCCAGGGCGCGAGCGAAGATGGTCCAGGGCTTGGCGTAGCCTGGTCCCCCCGAGGCCACCAAGTCGCCCACAAGAGAACCCTGATCACCAGATACGAAGATGCGATCCAGCCATCCTGCCTCGGCAAGGGCCGACACCTGGCGCGCCTGGCGGATATCGTCGGCTGGATTGTTTTCCCGCGACACGCGATCAAATCCCACGGACGCTCCTCGCGCGACGATGCGCTCGTGGACCGAGATGTCGGGTAGTCCGCCGAGGTGGCCGATGACTACCCGCGCTGGATCAGCTCCCGCATCCTCGAGCACCGCGAGTTGCTCTAGGGCGGCGAGTCCTTCGCATTCCGTGTGTGTGATGATCGACAGCCCGGACGCTCGCTGCACAGCTGCCACCGCTCGCAGAACTTTCCGCTCGTCGGCAGTGATGGTTCCGGACGTGCCTATCTCCCCCAGGATTCCCCATCGCTCTTCTGCTGCGGCCTTGAGCATTTCGGCGGTGAGTTCGCCTTCCGTCCGCTGCGCGACTCTCGGCGGATAGACCTGTTGCAGATAGAATCCGCCGCCGAGAACGAACGGCATGCCCGTCCTCTCGGCGAGCGTACGGACAACACCAACGTCCCGCCCCATGTCGTCGTGGCCGGCATCGACGATCAACGTCACTCCTGCATCCCGTGCCGACAGCATCTCCCCCTCCATCAGCCCAAGGTCGTCGAGGTGGAAACCGGGGGCGGGCGGATCACCCCGGAGGCGCACCAGGAAGTCCTGGCTGTAGTGGATGTGCTCATGGAACAGCACGACCCCGAATTCCTCCGGGGGGCGGTCGCCTGCCGTTGTGCGGATGACGGATCCCATCGATTCAACCCCCTTGGGTGTCCGAATAGCGACTGAATGTGCGCATTGCGTGCCCAGCCTAGCATGTAGGTACTCCGGGGCATAGAGCCCGGCTCTCCCGTGAGGCCCGCTGGCCCGCGCAGAATCCCTCCTTGCCCGGTTCGAACTTGCCCGGCCGACGAACCAGCCCGAGTCCCGCTTCTCACAGCATGAGCGGAGGTAGGGACGTGAGCGTCTGCTCTGTGGGAATGGTCGGGTTGTATTCAAGGGCGACATAGCCGTCGTACCCCCTTGCGCGGAGCCGAGCGAGCAGTTGCGAAAGCGGCAGTTCCCCCGTCCCGGGTTGGCCGCGCCCAGGCCAGTCGGCGATTTGAACGTGGGCCACACGGTGGCCGTAGCGGTCCACGACACGTCCGAGATCGTCGCCGTTGTTGGCGAGGTGATAGAGGTCGCACAGGAATCCCACGTTGTCGATCCCCGCCTCCTCCAGCTTGCCGATGACCGCAAAGCAATCGTCGGCCAGTTTCAGGGGATAGGTCTCCGCGCCTGGGCCTGACACGGGCTCAATGAGGGCCGTACCGTTGATCTGCCTGGCCTCGGCGGCCGCGTACCGGAGGCCAGCCAAGGCAACATCATCCGACTCTCTCGGGTCCTCTTCTGGCTGGCGATTGCCATACAGCGCGTTGAACGCCCGGCATCCGAGCTCTCGCCCGATAGCCAACGCAACGGGAACATTATCTCGAAACTCCCCGTGGCGGGAGACCGAGCTAAGGACGCCCCGGCCCGGGCCCGGCATGGTCCCGGCGTAGAAGTTCAGTCCGATGAGTTGAGCGCCCGAGGCCTTGATAGCTTCAATGAATTCCTGGATCTGGTCGTCCGATGGAACCGGTACGTCCCACGGCCACCAATACTCCACATAATCGAATCCAGCCGCCTTCGCGGCTGCTGCCCGTTCGAACAGCGGATACTCGTTGAACAGCAGACTGCAGTTGACCGCGTAACGCATGGTCTTTCCCCTTCCCTTTACTATTTGGCTGCAATGGAGTTCGGAGCGTCGGCTATCGTTTCCGCAAGCGGTTCGAACTCAGTTACGTTGTCCAATGACGATCCCATCGCCAGGTTGGTCGCTTTTTCCACGATGCACTCGACAATAACTGGTAAGCGGAGTTCGTAAGCAAGGCGTTGAGCTTCTTGTAGGGTGGGCACCAACTGAGTTGGCTCAGTCACCCGGAACGCCTTGCAACCGAGGCCTTGGGCCACCGCAACGTGGTCAACGCCGTATCCACCGGTGTCAGAATTCACGTTCTCGAAGCCCAGCCGCACCTGGTAGTCCATGTCGAACGCTCGCTGCGATTGACGGATGAGGCCAAGGTATGAATTATTCAAGATAACATGAACATACGGCAGCCGGTGTTGCGCACCGGTGGCCAGTTCTTCGATCAGAAACTGAAAGTCATAATCGCCCGAGATAGCCACCACCTTAGTGTCGGGGTCGGCCACCACCGCGCCAAGGGCGGCAGGCATGGTCCAACCCAACGGGCCGGCCTGGGCAGCGTCAATCCAATGCCGCGGTTCGTAGACCTTGAGCATCTGACCCGCGCCAATCTGCGACAGCCCGATCACAGTAACGAAACGGGTATGACGGTCAAAAGCTTCGTTGACCGCCTCGTATACACGCTGCGGTTTCAAGGGAACACTGTTGAAATGGGTCTTTCGTTGGAGGCCGATCGCACTCTTGCGCTCGCCGCATTCACGAACCCATCCCGACCAGGCCCGTAGCTTGCCCGCATCCTGGCGTTCCTTGGTCAAATTCAACAAAACCTGGAGCGCACTTCCAGCGTCGGATACCACGCCGTAGTCGGGTGGAAAGATCCGTCCGATTTGGGTCGGTTCGATGTCAACGTGGACAAACCGCCGACCCTGTCGGTACACGTCCAACGCGCCCGTGTGACGGTTCGCCCATCGGTTGCCCACGCCAACAATCAGGTCGCTCGCCAGGAACGTCCGGTTGGCCCAGATCTGGGCAGTTTGGATGCCCACTAGCCCCTGGCTTAACTCGTGATCGTCTGGGATCGTACCCCAGCCCATCAGGGTTGAGACAACCGGAACGCCCAGCAACTCCGCTAATCGAACGAACTCGCGTTCGGACCCCGAGATTAGCACTCCGCCACCCGCCAGCAAGAGAGGCCGTTCAGCCGCCGCCAAAAGATCCAGCACATGCTCCGCTTGGAAACGAGTCATCGCAGGGTTGGCAACGGGCAACGGCTCATAGGAGTCGATGTCAAAATCCATCTCTGCCATCTGCACATCAAAAGGAAGGTCCAACAAGGCTGGGCCGCGCCGACCGGTCCGCATCACCTGGAACGCTTTTGCCAACACGCCTGGAACCTGCGCCGCCTCCATCACGGTGGCAGTCATTTTCGTCACCGGAGCGGCAATTTCGGTGTTCGGAGCGTATTGGAAGTCCTCTTTGCCCAGTACTGCCCTGGGGACCTGCCCCACGATACACAGAATCGGGATCGAGTCTGCCCACGCCGAATAGAGACCCGTGATCATGTCGGTTCCGCCAGGGCCGGAGGTGCCCAAAGCCACACCGATGTTGTGAGGCCCCGCCCGAGTGAACCCCTCTGCCATATGCGTGGCAGCTTCTACATGGCGCACCAAAACGTGCTTGATTGCGCCACTGGACTTCAGCGCAGAGTACAACGGGTTGATCGCCGCCCCAGGCACGCCAAATGCATGGGTGACCCCTTCTTTCACCAGAATCTGCACCAACGCATCGACTGCGCGCATCACCGCCATCGCCGCCTCCTCCCGACAACTCAATCGGCGCGGCCGGACAAACGCTCGACCACCCGCAGCAAAGCTGAATGATCCAGGCTTCCGTCTCCATTGGCACGGGCCGTGGCAATCAACTGCGCGACTACTGAACCGAGGGGAATCACCACGGCCGCCTCCCTGGCCGCCGCCGTCACGATTCCCATGTCCTTGTGATGCAGATCGATGCGAAAACCGGGCTCGAACTGCCGAGCCAGCATAGATCCGCCCTTCAGTTCCAACACGCGGGAACCGGCGAGGCCACCGCCGAGGACCTTCAAAGCTGCCCCAGTGTCCACGCCATAAGCCTCCAAGAACACGATCGCCTCGGCAACCAACCCATAAACGCCGCCGACAATAAGTTGGTTCGCAGCCTTCACCGTCTGACCGGAGCCAGACGGCCCCAAATGCACCACAGTCGATCCCATCGAATCCAACAACGCTCTCGCGGCCTCGAAGCCATCCCGCTCGCCACCGACCATGATCGCCAAGGAACCGTCAATGGCGCCCTTCTCGCCCCCCGATACCGGTGCGTCCAAGGCCCAGATGCCTTTCGCCCGGCAAGCCACTCCCACTTCGCGTGACACATCGGGACGTATGGTCGACATGTCCACATATACCAAGCCTGGTTCTGCGTTTTCTAGCAGACCGCCGGGACCGAAAACAACGACCCGGACGTCAGGAGAGTCCGGCAGCATCGTGACGAAGAAATCAACATCGGTGCACGCCTCCCCCACTGAACCTGCTGCCGCTCCGCCGGCCCCCACCAGTTTCTCCACCCCAGCGGGGTTAATGTCAAAGCCCTTTACCTCATGACCGGCCTTCAGTACGTTCAGCATCATCGGAACACCCATGACGCCCAAGCCGACAATACCAACCCGTGCCACAACCCTCTCCTTCCAAGAACAACTGAATCCATTTCTGGTCTTGCTTATAACAGTCTCCGCTAACGCAGGTTTCCGCCTTCGATGGGCAACCTCCAACCAAGTGCGGCAGGCTCATTCGGGAAGTCTCCAACGGGGAACGGGCGGCTCGTTCTGACTGCGGCATCGACTCGGCGCCTGGGCCGTTGCCCCCGGCATCACGCTCCGATTGACGAGGTAGCCTGGAAGTGGAAAGCGGCCGTGGCCGCAGTCGGTTGGGGCCAGCGTTGCGTGACAACCTTCGCTTGCGTGAAGAACCTCACCCCCTCGGGGCCGTAGATGTGGGATTCACCCGCGAACGAGTCTTGCCAACCACCAAACGAGTGGTAGGCGACGGGCACTGGAATTGGTACGTTGACACCGATCATCCCGACTGGCACCGACCTTGCGAAACGTCGAGCCGCTTCACCTGATGAAGTGAAGATTGCAGCGCCGTTCCCATAGCGGTTGCTCTTGATAATCCCGATCGCATCATCGAGTTCGCGGGCCCGTAAGACAACCAAGACCGGGCCAAAGACTTCCTCATGGTAGACCCGCATTTCTGCCGTCACACGGTCAATGATCGTGGGCCCTGTGAAAAAGCCCTCAGGTCGATTGCTGGGACGGAAACCGCGCCCATCCAGAACTACGCGTGCACCCGCTGCCCTAGCTTCGGCAATGGTCTGTTCGATGCGGTCGCGGTGCGCCTTCGAGATTACCGGCCCCATGTCAACATCCGAGGACATGCCGTCGCCGACCTTGATTTCCCGTGCCTTCGCGACAAGGCAATCGAGGAGACGGTCTGCGACTTCCTCGACCGCTACGACCACTGGCAAGGCCATGCAGCGTTCTCCGGCCGCACCGAAAGCCGCCGCGACGACGCTTGCCGCCGCGAAGTCGAGGTCCGCGTCAGCAAGGACGACCCCGTGGTTCTTAGCACCACACATCGCCTGAACCCGCTTGCCGTGGGCCGTACCGCCCCGATGTACTTCCTTGCCTACCCTTGTAGAGCCGACGAACGAGACCGAAGCAACGTCTACATGATTGACAAGAGCCGTCGCCGCCCGTCCCTCGCCCTGCACAACATTGAAAACGCCTTCGGGGAGACCGGCGGCGGTCCACAACTGGGCAATGAAGACCGATGCTGAAGGATCCAATTCGGATGGCTTCAAGACGAACGTGTTCCCGCATGCGATGGCGACCGGCGCCATCCACAATGGACACATGACCGGGAAATTGAACGGTGTAATGCCCGCACAGACGCCCAGAGGCTCCCGGAACGAGAAGACATCAATACCGGTGGCGGCTTGTGCGGTGAATTCCCCCTTGAGCAGTTCGGGGATTCCGCATGCGAACTCGACAACCTCGAGTCCGCGGCTTACCTCTCCCAATGCGTCGGACAAGATCTTGCCGTGTTCTCGGGTCACAATTTCGCCCAATTCGCCTGCGTGCGCCTTGAGCAGTTCGCGGAATGCGAAAAGCACATCCGTTCGGCGACCGAGTGACACTCGCGACCATGCCTCGAAAGCGCGGCGCGACGACGCCACCGCAGTATCGACCGCTTTTTCGTCACCAAGTTCAACGACGCCGATCCGCTCACCCGTAGCCGGGTTACAAATCGGATAGGTTCCGTAACCACCGGCGCCTATTTCGCCGTCGATGTAGTGCGAAACCCTGTAGACCATGGCACAACTCCTCATCTTTGGGGACCGATAAATCAAGAATTCCTCGAGGCAGGCCAAGTGCCTCCGCTCACCAGTTCGCTGTGTTCGCCAAGCGCCGGAGCCGGAAGAGGGTTCGGCGGGGAGTACCCCCTGAGGAGGAAGGGGAACCCCTTCCGCCGGGGTGGCCCACCCAGGAAGACACGCCGAGCAGAGAAATGCGGTTCTTGGCAGCGCTCGACTGCGGTGAGGACGGGAGCCGCAGGAACGCCAGCAGCGTTCAATCTGTCTGCGGCGACCCGAGGATCGTAGATTGAGGTCCACTCGCCTATCATCAGCCCAATCGTGCTCATTGCCTGCCTCCAGGCAGAGGCGGTGGCAGGCTGGACTGGCACACCGACCAGTCGACCGAGGGCCGCCCGCTCGTCGTCCGTCGTGCATGCGATCGCGACCCACCGGTCGTGTCCCCTGCACGGGTACACGTCCCTTGGCAAGCACCCTGGTCGGTCGTTGCCGGTCGGCCGCGCGATAGCGCCCGAATCAAGGTAGGCCTCGACAAGGTAGGCAATCGTCCACGTCACAGCCTCACGCTGCGCAATATCGAGGACCGCTCCCGTGACTCGACGGACCCAACAATACGCAACTAGCGCCGCGCCGAGCAACGAGACAAACTGATCAGGGTAATTGACCTCAGCAGAGGACCAAATCCCATCGCCGCCACGGTAGCCAGTGACTGATGCGAGACCTGACAACAGATCCAGCGTCGAACCGTACGAGCGGTAGCCCGACTCAGGTCCCGTCTGGCCCTGGCTGGATAGCGAAAGGTAAATGGAATCTGGGTTGGCGGCATGAATGGCCGCCGCGTCGACGCCGAGCTTTGCTGTCACGCCAACACGGAAGTTCTCAATGACCACGTCAGCTTGGCCGGCGAGGTCCAGCAGCCTGCGCCGCTCGTTTGGATTCGTCAAATCGATGTCTATTCCTAGCTTGCCCGCGTTGTTTGAGTCGAACATCGGAGAGTCAGCGCCGCTGTCGCCTGTCAGGGCCTCCGGCCACTTCCGGAACGGATCTGGGCGGATGGTTGATTCGACCTTGATCACATTACCGCCATAGTCGGCTAGCAGTCGGCCAGTTGCGGCTCCGGCAGTGATTGTCCCAAGGTCCAGCACGCGCAGGCCGTCCAGCGGTGCCCGTGGGTATGGTGATCGCGCCTTCGGTTCCCAACGGTGCCCTCGCCATTCCAGCGATGGATCACGGTCATCCGGGACCTGCCCAACATGCCAGGTGAGCGTGTCGGACTTGAACAGTGGCCCGATAGCCGGCCGTTCGCCGGAGCCCACAAAGCTGCGGGCACGGTACTGTTCTGACTCAGCCAGGTCTGCGACGTTGGCGAGGTATCCGAATGCTAGCCCCGCCGCTTGGGCTTCGTGATAAGCCTCTTCCTTGGTCCTGGCGGCGGCCCAGTCGCGCACCGCAGGCCACCATGCGGCTGCCTTCGCCCGACGAACGACAGCATCGCACAAAGCGGGGTCTGCCAGTCGCTGATCGGCGATGAGGCTAACCATCGCCGCCCACTGAGACGGCTGGAAGATCACACCCAGGCCGCCGTTCTGCGCCTCGACGATCCTCCACGCTCCGCCCTCGACACCCGAGCGGCTTGGCGGCATGCCGGTCCGATCGGCCACGATGTCGCTCTTCCAGTCGACGTATGCCGCCAGGTCCGCCAACGCCACATCAACGACATCGCCACCGTGCCCTTGGGCCAAGCGCTGCAGAGCGATCATGGCACCGAAGAATCCAGCGATGCCTCCCATGTAGCAGGTCTGGTGGCCGCCAAGGGTCAAAGGCTTGTTGCCCGGTTCGCCGATCATCGTAAGGAGCCCACCATATGCCTCCGCCAACAAGCTGTCCTCGGGAAGGGATGCAGCTTCGGTCAAGCCGAGCGTAGTGACCGAGACGACGACAAGTTGGGGCCAGCGCGCCCGGAGGGTGTCTGCGTCCGCACCAAGCCACGCTGCATCGCGGTCGATGATCACGATGTCGGCACCCTCAAGGGTCTCGCATAACTCGGACGAGAGTCCTGGCGGGTCCCAGCGAACGATTCTCTTACCTTGGGCCAGGGCTGCGAACATGTGACCCACGCCGTCAGAACGCAGCGGCGGCGTTCGGCGCAGGCGGTCGGCAGCAGTGGGCTCGAATTTGATCACGTCCTCGCCCAACGCTGCGAACAAACGACCACAGCACGGACCAGCTATGCCCTGAGCGAGTTCGACAATCCGCAAAGCGCCGGGACGTATCGTCCCACCTGCCGTCTCCCCTGGCGGACCGTTCATCATGTTCTCCGCCCGGAGTTTCCCCTGCCATCGGTGAGGGCCCCAAGCTCTTGGTCCAAGCGCTCGGTTCGCGCACGAATCTGGGTTCCTACGCTCTCACCGTATTCAAGGGCTGCCCGCCACTCGGCGATGTTTCCAGGCACCTGCTGAAGGGAGCGTTTGCACCACTCAAGCGTGACGGGATCGTATGCAGCAATCTGGCGGGCGAGCACTTCGGATTCTTCGTCGAGCGTCTCGCGAGGAACGCTTCGGTTCACGAGCCCCCAAGCTTCAGCAGTCTGACCGTTGATGCGAGAAGCTGTGAGCACCATCCAAGCTGCATGCTTCGGCAGAAGACGTAGCTGGGTCGAGGGGCCAGCAACTCCAGGATAGAGGCCAAAGCTGGCCTCCGGCATTCCGATCAGCGCCTCGTCAGCCGCGATTGCAAGGTCGGAAGTGTTGATGAGAGTGACGCCGCCGCCGAGCGCGTACCCGTTGACTGCAGCGATCACTATTGAAGGGTGCGCCCGGATCTCATGCTGGACATTTGTCCACATTGTGCGGCGTCGAACGGCGTCGCCCACATCATAAGCCTCGCCCGAAGCCACTTCTTTGAGGTCCATCCCCGCGCAGAAGGAAGTTCCCGCGCCCGTGATGATCAGAACCTTGGCCTTCCCGTTGGTTGCGTCCAGGGCATCCACCAATGCTTTCCTCGCTGCGAAATCCATCGCGTTGCGCTTGGCTGGCCGGTTCAGTATTATCCGGAAAACGCCGTCGCCCAAGTCATTCAGCAAGACACGAGCGGGCTCCTCCTCGCTCACGACACGACCCGGAATTTCGGGATTATCCGGTCTGCGGGGCTCTTGACGAATTCGACTTTGAGCGGTGCATCGACTTCAAGCTGGTCAGGTGGATCAATGAGGGAACTGACCATCAGCGGTCCTTCTTCAAGCTTGATCTGGACAACGAGGTATGGCCTCAGCTCATCGAAGGCCTCAAAGTAGCGCTGGTGCATGATGATCCACGACCAAAGGGTGGCACGACCGCTGACTGGCTTCCAGGTATGCGCATCACAGAGGCATTCAGGGCAGCAGGGCGCGTCGGGGTAACGCATGGCGCCGCACGCGTCACACTGCTGCAAACGGAGTTCACCCTGGGCGAGGCCATCCCAATACTGCCTGTTCGTGTCAGTGACGGGCGGCAGGAGCCGCGCGTAGGAATCGTTCATGACGCTCCGTTCAACTTGCTGTAAGGACGTGTGCCGTCAGGACAGGTGCGACACAGATGTACTGGGCTACGCGGCAGTTAGGGACTTGTCGGTCGCCAGCTTCACCTCGCAACTGGCGGACCGCCTCGACATGATGAGCCCAGCCTTGCATGTAACTCTCGGACGTATGGCCGCCAGCGGTGTTTACTGGTCGCGGTCCTTCCAGTGAAATCCGCCCGTCCTGGATCCACTGCCATGCGGTGCCACGCTCCGTGTGCCCGAAGCCCTCAAGGCTGAACAGGATGGTCGGAAGGAAGTTGTCGTACACCTGTAGGATGTCCATGTCGAGCGGACCTATGCCGGCCTGGGCATATAGACGCTCCGCGACGTTCGCCGACGCCCCATAAAAGAAGTCCTCGCTTTGATAGTAGTTTCGCAGTTCGGCACCCCCTGCCGTGGCCGCTATCGTGACTGGCGTCTTCTTGAGGTCACGTGCACGGTCGAGGGTAGTTACGATGAGGGCCACCCCACCGTCGTTGATCAGGCAGTAATCGAACAGCCTCATCGGCTCGGCTATGTAGCGAGACGCAAGATACTCTCCCAACGTGAGCTCCTTGCGCATCACCGCGACAGGGTTGAGGCTGGCGTTGCGACGCTGATTGAGAGCAAGGGGCG
Source organism: Bifidobacteriaceae bacterium (assembly GCA_031281585.1). Lineage (NCBI taxonomy): Bacteria > Bacillati > Actinomycetota > Actinomycetes > Bifidobacteriales > Bifidobacteriaceae > Bifidobacteriaceae bacterium. The sequence goes on from JAITFE010000138.1 coordinate 44,209, forward strand.
CGAGTGCGTCGTCGGGGGCTCCATAGAGATTTCGGTACCGCTGGTACATTAGGGCAACTGACGCGCCCGGCGAAGTCATGCCATAGATCCAGTTATAGGCATCGGTGGATCCGGCGCTCTCGCCCTCGCCGCCGTATTTCATCGCAACCGAACGTCCGTTGTTGCCGTATATGAGGGCAACGGTGGTCGCAAGGCCAGCCCGGATGAGACCAATGGCTTCTTGGACAGCAATTCCGCTCATGCGGCCCGAGCCTTCGAGATCATGGACAAAATGCAGATTCCGCAGACCGGCCACGGTGGCCATACGGGCATAGTCGACGCGTGAGCAAATCATCGCGTCGATGTCACCCTTGTCTACCCCCGCGTCGTCAATGGCCGCCCGCAGCGCGGCGGCACCTAGCCCAAAAGCATCGCGGAACTCGTCCCGGTGACGGTAGAGCGCTCCGAAGTCGGAATGCCCCACCCCTACAATGGCAATGTCGTGGCCTGCTGCTGGGATTGTCATTTTGAGCCTAACTCTTCGAAAAGATCGAGCGCTTTCAAGGCTGCCGCCTTCGCTGCCTGAACATGCCGAGTGGACGCCTGAACCGCACCGTCGCGGTCGCGGGCCTGGATCATCATCGCAAGCTCCAAGTACTCGTTCACCGAAGCTCTCTCTCGGTCCGGCAAGGACGTCGACAGTCTCCGTAGGGCGTGGATGCGCGCGTGGATCGTCGCAAGGAAGTCTTCCAACACTGGGTTGCGGGCACCTCGTGCCAACAATTCGTCGAACCGATAGATGGATCGCAGCCGAACCTCGCTTGCAGTTCCGATTGGTTCAATGCAAGTGATCAAATCGCCAATTTCGTCATCTGTTGCCCGCTGGACGAACAGGCCCGCAGCCGCCGGCTCGAGGGCCAAGCGGACCTCATATATGTGCTCGACATCCTCTCGAGTGACCCTCGCGACCTGCACACCCCTGCTCGGCGAAGGCTCCACGAGGCCAATCTGCTCAAGGTGTCGGACCGCCTCACGGATCGACGTTCGACTGGCTCCTGTGTATTCAATGAGCTCTGGCTCGGTCAACCGGCGTCCGGGCTCCAGTCGGCCGTCGACGATGGCTCGAGACAGCAGTCGAACGACCTGCCCCGGGACCGTCTCCTCGGGTCGGCGAATCTGCAGATTCAGGTTTGCGGTCACGAACTGGAATCCTCGCTAGCTTGCTAGTTATGACGTACGGGGCACTAACGAGTACATCATACGGGGTACCTGTAGCAGCCTGTCAATCAGATTCGCGAATGATGAGCGAAAGCCCAGGTCAGACGGTCAGTTGCCATCGAGGTATTGACAGACCTGGGCGGTCGCAACTAGAGTTGCCTGAATCTTCGTCATACGAAGTACGTACTCCTCTCAATGAAGACAGGCAAATGGCGTGTGGCATCCCAGACAGGCACGCTGGTGAGATCGAACCCAGCCCCTCTGGCGTTGCGCCGTGCCACCGCGTGTCGGCCCGGCGGATCGTCCGGTACGGGCGAACACTGCTCGGCAGCTCCGCATACAGCACACGGCGAGCCGGGCAATAGTCAAATTCAGGCAAAGAAAGGCTCATCCAATGTCCAGATTCCGAAGCGTGATCGGTGGCTTTGCTACCCTAACCTTGCTGACCTCCCTAGCCGCCTGCAACGGGAACAGCGGAGAAGACGAGAAAGAGCCAGCGAAAGGCACCAGTACAGAGGAAGCCAACGTTGATCTAGAAACGTTCACGTTCAACTACCGATTCAACCCGCAGCACTTTGATCCTGCAACGACAGAGGGATCAATGATGAACACAATGATGTACCCGGTTTACGACCGCCTCATCTGGCCGGACGATTCCGGTAACCTTTTACCGCAATTGGCCGAATCCTGGGAGTACTCCGACGACAGCCTGTCAATGACGCTTCACTTGCGCGAAGGCGTGACGTTCCAAGATGGTTCTGCGTTCAACGCCGAAGCGGTCAAGGCGAACCTAGAACGCACGCGGACCGTAGAAGGCGGCACTCAGAAGGTACTTCTAGCGTCCATAGCTGACATCGAAGCCGTTGACGATCTGACGGTCACCCTCACGCTAGACAAGCCCGATAGCACACTTCCTTATGCGTTCGCAGACGCTGCCGGGATGATGATGAGCGTCGCTGCTTTCGACGACGCGAAGCTCAACCCCGTGGGAGCTGGGCCGTTTGTCCTTGACGAGTTCATCCCTGGCCAGTCGATCACCTACCACAAGTGGGACGACTACTGGGATGCCGACTCAATCCACGTCAAGAACCTTCGCCTGAATCTCATTGTGGACACGACCACGGCGTTCAACTCGCTTCAGGGCGGCGAGGCCGATGCCTCGGACTTGAGCCCAAGCGACGCTGAGCAGGCCGAGTCACTCGGATTCATAGTCGAGGCTCGCCCCACGACCGCTTGCTACAGGATCTACATGAATCCTGAGAAGGCCACGCCAATGGCAGATCCAAGGGTCCGCGAAGCGCTTAATCTTGCGATCGACCGGCAGGCTCTGGCCGACGGAATCTATATGGGCTTCGCTGAGCCCACGGCTCAGTACTTCCCCGAGTCGATGCCGTACTACAACCCCGATATCCCCAAGTACACGTACGACCCGGAGAGGGCCAAGGAACTCCTCGCCGAGGCGGGTTATCCTGACGGCTTCACCTACGTTTCGAGCGCTACTACGACTTACCCCGACCAAAACGTCGCTGTGCAGGCGATGCTCGCCGAGGTCGGAATAGACGTGACCTATGAGGTGAAGAATGGAGCGGAGGCTGGCAACGCGTACTTCAGCGGCCAGACTGACGCCATGATCGCATCGTGGGGCGGCAGGCTTGATCCGCTCGCGACGATCCAGTTGCTGACCGGCACAGGTTCAACGCAGAACCCAGGCAACCTCAACACTCCTAAGCTCTTGAGCCTCATCGATCAGGCCCTCGCGGCAACCGGCAGCAGCGATGAACGCAATGAAATCATCAAGCAGATTAGTCAAGAGATCTACGACCAGTCGCTCAACGTGCCGATCGTACTGTCCTCTGGCGTCATTGCCCATCGCGAAGGCATTGAGGGGCTGCCCGCTCCGCAGTGGTCGGATCGCTCCTACGACTTCCGTCACGTCAAAGCGGTCGGTTGACGGACCGCTTTGCCAAGTCTTGATTGGGACTGACTGATGTCACTCGCTCTTCGACTGCTCCGGATGGTTTTTACCCTGGTGCTCGCCAGCGTGATCGTATTCGGGCTGGCTCTGCTGGTGCCCGGAGATCCCGCTTTCACTCTCGCAGGGGAATCAGCCACTCCGGAGCAGATCGAAGAGGTGCGTCGGGCACTAGGTCTTGACCAGCCCGCCCACCTCCAGTTTCTCAATTGGGCTAGTCGAGCGATTCACGGAGACTTGGGCAAATCGCTATTCAGCGGCCAGCCCGTTGCAACAGAGATCGCACGCCGACTACCAGTGACCCTCTCGGTAGCACTGTTGGCGACCGCCATGGCAACCGTGTTGAGCATCATCGTAGGACTACTCGCGTCGCTGCGGCGCGGCACCTGGATTGACCGTACGGTCACGGGCGTTGCGTCCGTCGCGATGGCGATGCCTGAATTCTGGGTTGGCCTGCTGCTGGTTTCTTTATTCGCATTGAAGCTCGGTTGGTTTCCAGTTGCCCAATACGTTCCGTTGAGCGAAAACCCGAGCCAATGGCTAATGCATTTGGTGCTGCCGGCCATGGCCTTGGGCGTGACCAAGACAGCTGAGTTGGCGCGCCAAGTGCGCAGCTCTATGTCGCAGGTTCTTGAGGAGAACTACATTCGCACGGCCCGAGCCAAGGGCCTGCGTTCGGTTCAGATCATCGCGAAGCACGCCCTCAAGAACGCCGGAACAGCCTTCGTTACGGTGCTAGGCGTGCGCATCGCGGTACTTCTGGGCGGCGTCATAGTGATTGAGCGGGTTTTCGCACTACCAGGTTTAGGAAGCTTGATGGTCAATTCAGTTCTAGCGCGGGATCTGCCTATGGTCCAAGGTGTCGCGATCGCGATCGCCGTGATGGTGTTGATCATCAACTTCCTCGTCGATCTGTCCTACAGGTTCTTCAATCCAAGGGTTCGAGTGATCGGATGACTGCGAATCAGCATGTGGACGACTGCGTCCCCGACTCATTGGACGAAGCAGCTCAGCGCTGGTCGGTTGAGCGAGCCAAGGAACTGGCTGCCAAGACCGCGCCGGCTGCCCCACCGACCTCCGCCGCGCGACGTTTCTGGCGACGGTTCCGCCACCAGAAACTCGCAATTGCCGCCGCCGTAGTGCTCATTTTTCTGGTTCTGCTCGCCTTCTTCGGCGACGCGATCTACCCAGTAGACCCGAACCAACAAGCACTCGGCGACAAATTGCTCCCGATCGGCTCTCCAAAACACGTCCTTGGAACAGACGTGTTCGGACGAGACGTCTTGAGCCGGCTGATCTCTGGGACGAGCATTTCGCTCGCTGCGGGAGCCATAGCCGTTAGCGTGGCAGTCGTCTTGGGCGTACCGCTCGGACTCATTGCTGGGCTGTATCGTGGCTGGCCTGACCAAGTGCTCTCCCTGGTAATGGACGCCCTTATGAGTTTCCCTAGCCTGCTGCTGGCCATCGCAATCGTGGCAGCCCGCGGCCCCGGCCTGGTAAACTCGATGGTCGCCATCGGCATCACCCAAGTGCCCCGGCTCTTTCGACTGGTGCGCAGCGTGGTTCTCTCCGTGCGCGAGGAGACCTACGTAGACGTGTCAAGGTCGATCGGCACGTCGAACCTTCGCATAGCGATCACCCATCTGGTGCCGAACATGATGCCACCAGTGTTAGTGCAACTCACGGTGTTCATGGCCCAGGCGATGCTCGGCGAAGCAGCCCTAAGCTTCTTGGGCCTCGGCGTCATGCCGCCGCAAGCGAGTTGGGGCGCTATGCTCTCAGACGCATCGCGGTACCTGTCCAGTGCGCCGCTCATGATAGTTTGGCCCGGGGTTTGTATCGCGCTGACGGTGCTAGCGCTGAACGTTTTGGGGGACGGCTTGCGCGACTCCCTTGGGCGCGAAGTCAGGACCGGACGATGAACAGCGCCGCCGAGCTTAACTTGGACCAAACGGCCGACGGGATCGGTCCCGTACTTGATGTTCAGGGCCTCACGGTCGAACTGGCAACCGCCGGGGGCTGGACTCGCATCATCGAAGACGTGACTTTCGCAGTCAAACCAGGCACGGCGGTCGGAATTGTCGGGGAGTCGGGTTCTGGTAAGTCGGTGACGGCCCTGAGCGTAATGGGTTTGCTGCCGCAGAGCGGCAGCCGAATTGTCTCCGGTAGCGTCACTCTTGACGGCGAGGAATTGTTGGGTCAACCCGAACGGAGGCTTCAGGACATTAGGGGCAACCGGATGACGATGATCTTTCAAGAGCCGATGTCGTCTCTCAATCCAGCCTTCACAGTCGGCTATCAGATTGCCGAATTGGCGCGACGACACTTGGGTGCCTCAAAGCGCGAAGCAACTCAGATGGCCATTGAAGTCCTTGACCGCGTCGGGATCCCCAACGCGAAGCAAAGAAAAGACAGCTATCCTCACGAATTCTCCGGAGGAATGTGCCAACGTGTACTGATTGCTATGGCGATTCTGTGCAATCCCCGTGTTCTCATAGCCGACGAGCCCACCACCGCACTCGACGTCACGATCCAAGCGGGCATTCTGGATCTGCTCAAGGAAATGGTTAGGGAGCTGTCTATAGGCCTGGTCCTTGTTACACACGATCTCGGCGTGATAGCGGACGTGTGCGACCGAGTTGCGGTCATGTACGGAGGCCAGATCGTGGCCGCCGATGACGTTCAAGGCGTGTTTGCCCACCCAACGCATCCGTACGCAGAGGGACTGATGGTTTCATTGCCGCAAATCGGAACGGGTTCGCGTGCCCTTGCCACTATCCCGGGCGAAGCTGTGACTCCAGACGCCATCCCGCCCGGCTGCCGCTTCCACCCCCGGTGCCCATTCGCGCAAGAACGGTGCTCCATCGATCAGCCCACCTTGAGAACGCTGCACGGGGGCGCCATGACCCGTTGCCCACGGTACGAAGAACTGGACCTGAAGGGACCGGCGCGATGAGCGAAGTGACAGCGAGCGACACGGTCCGACCTGACGAAGACCGCCGGGTCCTGACTGTCTCGGGCCTAAGTGTGGAGTTTGCAATCAAGGGAGCACATGGCCGCAAAGCGAGGCTCCGGGCGGTTGACGACGTGAGTTTCGACCTTCGAGCCGCTGAAGTCATCGGTCTGGTAGGAGAGTCCGGTTCAGGCAAAACAACGACCGGGCGGGCTCTCATGAGGTTGGTCGAGCCAAAGGCCGGCAGGGTCATACTGGCTGGACGAGACATCACCAACCTGTCCCAACGGCAGCTACGGCGCTATCGCCGGCATGTGCAGATGGTGTTCCAGGACCCGATGGCCTCCCTTGATCCCAGCATGGTAATTGGGGATAGCGTCGCTGAGCCGTTAATCGTACACGAACGACTCAGCCGCCAGGCAAGGGACGCCAAAGTGGGCGAGCTCCTTTACCAGGTAGGCCTGTCCCCGGCCCTATCCGGCCGCTACCCGTACGAACTGTCTGGGGGACAACGTCAACGCGTATCAATTGCGCGGGCTATTGCCGTCCGCCCAGACGTGCTGGTTTGCGACGAAGCCCTCAGCGCGCTGGACGTGTCCGCGCAGAACGGGATTATCCGTCTGCTTGACGAATTGCGCGAGAACCTAAGCACGGCGTTAGTCTTCATCAGCCACGATCTCTCGGTGGTTCGCAACTTGGCAGACACCGTGGCAGTCATGTACTTGGGACAGGTCGTGGAGTCAGGTCCCACGGAACGGGTCTACCATGAGCCGGCACATCCTTACACCAGGGCGCTCCTTTCCGCAGTGCCCGTGCCAAATCCTGAAATCCAGAAGACCCGGCAACGCATTCGGCTGCTTGGAGAGCCGCCCGATCCCGCAAACCCTCCTCCCGGCTGCGCGTTCGGTCCGCGGTGCGCCAACGCCATTGACATATGCCACACGAGCCCACCACCCCAGGTTGCTGCCGCCTGCGGCGTCACGGTGCGGTGCCACCTTACCCAAGGCACAGCGCGGCCAGCCGATCCGCGCCTTTCCCAGATGAGCCGCGAAAAGCTCTAGACAGTCTCCAACCAATGAAAGTAAGTGATCAACATGAAGGATCGAACTGCCGAGATAGCGCCGACACTACTGGGGTCCCCGCCCTTGACGCGTACCGTCGCGGGAATTGGCCCCAAGGTCCGCCTGTCAGAAGTGCCAGACCGAGTCATTCAGCGGGTGAAGTGCTGCTTCCTTGATTGGCTAGGTGTAGCGATCGCTGGATCGGCGACCGAGCCGACCCGCATTCTCCGCAATGTCGTGACGCGTTCCGCTGGGGATGGAACCTGCTGCCTACTAGGCGACGATTTCCGCATGACCGGTCCAGTCGAAGCAGCCTTGATCAACGGGTTGGCCGGCCACGAAATGGACTTTGACGATGTCGCGATCGCTATACATCCTTCGGCGGACATTATGCCCGCGTCACTCGCCGTTGCGCAGGATCGAGACGCTTCCGGCGAGCGCTTCATCGAAGCAGTAGTCACAGGCCAGGAGACGAGCGGTCGAGTCGAACGCCTGGTCGGCTACGCTCACTATGATGCTGGTTGGCACGTGACGGGAACCGTTGGCACCTTCTCTGCTGCCGCAGCGGCCGCCAAGATTCTGGGATTGGATCTGGCGCAGATCGAAATGGCCCTTGGGATCGCTGGGACCCAAGCAGCGGGGCTGCGGGCTGTCTTCGGCTCAATGTGCAAGTCATTCCACGCGGGCAAAGCGGCGAGCAACGGAACCCTCGCCGCGCTGCTTGCCGAGGCGGGCTTCACATCAGCGCCAAACATACTCGAGGCGGAATACGGCTTCGTCTGGGCCGAATCATCCCGTGCCCAAGCCGAGGCCCTCAATGACTACTACGGCGAGCAATGGGTTGCCTCAGCGGGTCCTTCCGGTGCCGAAGCTGCCCTGCGTCCGCTCGGAGACCCATATCTGGCGGACGAGATAATCCCCAAGATGTGGGCATCCTGTGCCTCAGCACACTCGGCCATCGGAGCGGTTGAACTGCTCCGCGAGGAGCACGGCATCATAATGGATCAGATCCAAAAGGTTGTGGCATACATCCCGCCTTTCGCGCTCGACCACGCAGGGATTGAGAATCCTCGCACGGGCTTGGAAGGAAAGTTCAGCGTCCGATATGCGGTAACCGCTGCCCTTCTTGGCTACGACACGATGGGGGCAGCGTTTACAGATGAAGCCGTAAACTCCCCCGAGGCAAAGGAAGCCATCAAGTGCGTGCAGGCCGTTTATGCCCCCTCGACCACGCGGAATGCTCCGAGTGAGGTACACGTCACGCTGAAGAATGGCCAGCGCCTAGTCAAGTCCTTCGATCACCACGACCACATCGCAGGTTGGGAGAAACTCAGCTACAAATTCAACCACATTGTGCCCCCTATCACCGGGCCCGATGTGGCATCTCGGCTGGAAGACGCCGTCTTCCACCTTGAAGGCCTGGCATCGATGCGAGCAATAACCGATATTCTTCGGGATGCCGACATTGCCGCGACGGCTTCCCCCCAGGGGGACACGGAAGACTTCCAAGAGCGAGGTGTTTGAAATGTCGAAGTACGCTTCGGAATCCGGCGAAATCGTGATGACCATCACGGGTGAAAGCTTGATCACCAGGCCGGTGTCAATCTACACTGAGCCCGAGTTCACCCAGCTTAGGGAACTCATCCGGTCTGCCGATGCAGCATATACGCATATCGAAATGCTTTTTCACGACTACGAGCATCCGCCGGAGACCAACGAGCTGGATCCAAGTTTCGCTGTAAACAAGACCGCTCTGCGCGCCGCGCCCTCTATTATCAAAGAACTGCAGTGGCTCGGCCTCAACATCACATCCAACGCCAACAACCATTCCTGGGATTTCGGGCCTGGAGGGTTGCTGACTAGTAAGCGGCATCTCGACGAACACGGATTGGTGAACGCTGGCGCAGGTAGGAACAGGGCCGAAGCTCATGCCCCCGCGTTTCTGGACACAAGGGCAGGAAGAGTCGGCATCGTCGCTTGCACCGACTGTGGACCGGCGCAAAGCCGCCCAGGCGACCAGCGCCGGGACATGATCGGGCGACCGGGAGTCATGTGGCTACGCCCTTGGGCGGAGTATTCGGTTGATGTCGCTACCTTTGAAACTTTGCGCCTAATGGCCTCACGGATTGGTAACCAGGACAGCCACAAGCAGCCCTTCTTTCAGAGATTCGAGAAAGACTCTGATTCGGTGTTCCATCTTGGCGGGCAACCTATGTACACTCCTTACCCAGTGACCCGATACGTCCGGGGCGACGACTTCTCCTTCCGGCGAACCGCCGATCCCGACGACCTCCGGGCGATAGTCAGACAAGTTGATATCGCAAAGCGATCCGCCGACTGGGTCATCTTGTCGATCCACACCCACGAGGGAGGGGTTCTGCCGGAGGAATCGGGCGGCCATTTCGTAGAAGCTGCTCACGAGGCAATTGACGCCGGCGCGGACATCGTGGTCGGCCACGGACCGCATCGCGACCGCGGCATTGAGCTGTATCAAGGAAAGCCGATTCTGCATTCGCTGGGCTACCTGTTCCATCAGGCCGAGACGGTTCCGCTGCAGCCGCAGGACAGCTATGACCTGGCGGGCCTGGGCTGGGACTCCGATGCGGTGGACTATTACGACATGCGGAAGCCTGTGCGCTACGATTCAAGCATTGTCAGGGCGAGGATCACATCCGACGGTCTCAAACTCGAGGTGTTTCCTATTGAGTTGTCAAACAACGGCAGACGAAGCACCCACGGTCGGCCAATGCTCGCCACGGGGGAAGATGCTGACCGAATTCTGGGCGAAATGGCCCGGATGTCTGCCGCCTTGGGCACCGAGATGACCATCGCAGGTGACTGCGGCGTAATTCAACTGTGAAGCCGCCCGCTCTCTCCACTAGTCTGATCTAGCAGAGAAGGGAGGCTGATACACCTTGGTTCTCGGAAGCCGACAGGCCCCGGTCACGCGGCGTGGGTCTGCGGGCGTGTCCTGCGCGCGGCGGTGCATCGCGGTGTGGCGGTTCCCGGCCCGACCAACTTTGCGCGACCTGCCCCGCCTAACGGGACGTGCCTGCGGATAAAAGGGGGAGCGGGATCGCGGTCCCCCTAATCTTTCAACCGGAACGTAATGCCGGGCGGAATCGACAGGGTGGGCCCGTGAAGGTGAGTGGCTAAATGGTCAAAGGAACGAGGACTTCGGTTGCAGCCAACTTGCCTTGGCGTAGCCTGGCTGCAGCCATCTTTCTGCCCAATCTGCTGTTTTCGATCGGACAGGGTGCGATTACACCGGTGATACCGGTGATTGCACACAACCTCGGGTCGTCACTTGCGAACGCCGGATTCGTGGCGTCGATGCTTGTCGTCGGCGTGCTCGTGGCCGACTTACCTTCCGGCGCACTGGTCACCCGGTTCGGTGAACGATCCGGGATGCTCGCCGCACTGGCCCTGACAGCCATCGCGGCTAGCGCCGCGTTGCTGGCACGATCACTATGGATGCTGGGCCTCGCGGTCTTCGCGATGGGGCTAGCCACTGCTGTGTTTTACCTTGCCAGACACGCATTCCTGACCACTTCAGTGCCTTTCGCTGCCCGCGCGCGCGCCATGTCAACGCTCGGCGGAACCTTTCGCCTCGGCTTTCTGATCGGCCCGTTCTTGTCTGCCTGGCTCATCACGGCCACCGGTTCGCCCAAGACAGCTCTCTGGGTCCAACTCGCGGCCTGCATCGCTGCCGGGATAGTCGTGTTGATAGCCCAGGACCCGCGGGAGGTTGCCGAGGCGCATCGACAGACCAATCCAACCGCCTCCCCACGAAGCACCCGTGCCGGTAATCCGCCAGACCCCATCGGAGGCGGCCAAAGCAGGCGGCATGCGTTGGTCACGGTCGGCGTTGGAGCCGCCACCCTGGCGGCTCTGCGGGCGAGCCGCCAGGTGCTGCTGCCGATGTGGGGTCTCAGCCTGGGCATGTCGGAGGCGAGCATTGCCATGGTTGTGGGAATGGGCGGGGCCATTGATGTTGCGCTGTTCTACACCGGCGGTTGGGCGATGGATCGATTCGGGAGACTGCGGGTGATCGTGCCTTCCATGGTCGGCCTCGGCATCGGCCACGTGGTCCTGTCGTTCACCCACGACCCGCCGAACGCGGTCTCCTGGTTCATCGGCGTTGTTGTCGCACTGTCACTCGCCAATGGCTTGACCGCCGGAGTCCTGATGACGCTGGGCTCCGACTTGGCGGATCCAACTGACCCGGCGCCGTTCCTGGCCACATGGCGTTTTACGACCGACGCAGGCCAGGCCTCCGCGCCACTCTTGATTTCTGGCGTCACAGCGCTCGCCTCACTAACCCTGGCGGCCTTTTGCCTAGGGGTGTTGGGCTTTGCCGGTGCGCTGATCCTCCGTCTCTCGCTTCCGCGTTACCGCGCGACAGGACCGGATTGAAATTGTCCAGAACTGCCCATCTGGTAAGCCGTCGGCCGTTTCCGTTGCATCCGCTATCACCATCACCTGGCCGGGCGTTCTGGCATCAGTGATGTGGGGGCCGGGTGGTCCGATTACCAGGCTCGGTTCAGCCAGCGGCTATTACCGGTCCCTCCTCGTACGCAAGCCGCCGGGGCCGGGTCGCCTACCCCCGGCACCACCTTCACGCCGTTGCAGCGCCGCGAGCACCCTCCGCTCGATAGCCGCGCGTGCAGGAGAACTGCGTTGCGCCAACTCCACGAGCGAATCACAGGAAAACCCGCGATCACAAGAGGGTCCGCGACGAACCCGCTGATCACGGGCTTGGCCATTCGCGTGGCGGGTGGACCACGAAGGCCCACGCGGCGGTCGACGGGGCGGGC
>JAITFE010000139.1 GCA_031281585.1 Bifidobacteriaceae bacterium
GCGTATTCCAACACGTCAAGGGCCTGCGTCAGCAGAGTTACCAGATGATTTGCGGCGTGGCTGACGGCCGCGTGATACGCGCCCCGGACGCCGGGCGGGAGTTGGAACGGCTGGCCGCCCAATTCGACCGCCAAGGCCTCGGCCAGCCCGGCCAGTCCGGGTGGGGCCTCGACCGCGAACGGCGTGCCGCGAAGGCGCTTGACGTCAAGGGACGTGCCGGTGAAGGTCATGACGGGGTGGATCGCGAGCCGGATGCCTCCGGCCCTTTCGACTGGCTCAAGCACCTCAAGGCCCAAAGCGCCGGCGGTGTGGACCACAATCTGGAAACGCCGCCACCGGCCGGCCAACTCCTGCGCCAAGGGGGCGATTTGGGAGTCCGGGACGGTCAGGAAAACCAGCCCGGCTTGTTCCGCGACCTCGGCGGGAGTCACCACCGGCACGCCGGGCAAGGCGATCTCCGCGCGTTCCCGGCTGGCCTGGGAGCGGGCCGCCACCGCCGCAATGGGATGGTCCACCGCCGCCAGGGCGCCGGCGAACGCCCCGCCGACCCGCCCAAACCCGATCACGCCAGCCGGCAACGCGTCGTCAACCACGCCACCATTCAATCAGAGCCCTCCTGGCGGACGAAAACGGGGACGGTACCTGTTTCCGGCTCGCCGGAAACAGGTACCGTCCCCGTTTTCGCGCCCGTTTCTAAGCCGGGCTTGAGTCCGGCTGGGGGGCGCCGGCCTGGTCTGCGGCCGGGTCCTCGGGGGGAAGCCGGCAGAACCACTCCGCCACGCGGCCGGCCGCCGCCAGCACGACGGCCGCCACGCAAGCCGCCAGGTCCTGCCACAGACGTTGCCAGGCCAACGGCGAATGCAGCGCCCCGGTCGCCACCAATGCCACCCCCAGGTACGCGCCCGCCAACGCGGCGCCGCCCAGGGCGCAGGCTTTGGCCAAGGTCAAGATGTTGGCCGCGCGCAGCGGGTCGATCACACGGCGTTTGCCCTTGACGTACTGCCGGACCGGCCAAGCGGCCAGCACAATCGCGACGGCGGCCGCGGCCAGCATCAGCGGGACCGTCCACGGCACGTTGACGTGCTGCCAGAGCCGGCCAGTCGCCAACTCCACCACAATCGCGCTGACGACGGCGGCCACAAGGCCCACCGCCAGCATGGTCCTGATTCGGGTGAGGCTCATACCTCGGCCGCAGCCCGACTCACCCAGAAGCCGGACTGGTCGGGGAACGGGTCGGACAAGCTGACCTCGCCCACCGGCCCGGGCGCGGGCGTGGCCGTGGGCCCGGCTGCGGACGGCGGGCCGGGCGGGAAGGCGTACAACGGCCCGATCGACGGGTCGGGCGAACCGGCGTAAACCACGGGAGCTGGCTGCCCGGCGTCCGCCGGGTGAACGACAGGCGCCCAGGCGGCCGGACCGACGAGGGCCTCCGGAGCGGGCCGCGCCTCATCGGCCGCAGGCGAGGCCGCGGCCCACGGCGAGGCCTCTTCGGCCCCGGACTCGGCGTCCGGTTCCGGCTCGTGGGCCGGGGGACGGCGGGACGGCATGGGCGACGAACCCACCCCGGGCGCCATCGTGGGCTGGAACTGCGCCTCCGCGGCGCCGGCCGGGGAACCTGGCGATTGCGGCTGGTACGGCACGGGCACCAAGAGCTGATCCGCCTCGGCTTCGTCGTCGCTGCCCAAACCTCTGAAAGCGCCGCGCGCCCGCCGGGCGGCGGCGAAAAAGCCGGGCATTCCGGGGCCCGCCTGCGGATGATCCGGCGGCGGGGGTTCGCTCGGCCACGCTTCCGCTCTGGCCGGGGGCTGGGTTTGGAGCGGCGCCCAGGTCGGGGGGAACTCGGGGGTGAACGAGGGCGGCCCCGGAGGTGGGGGCGGCGGCGGGAACTGGGCCGGGACGGCCCGGCGGGCGGGCGCGGGATCGGGGAACCCGGCGGCGGACGGCGGGGAAACGGCCGCCTCCGGATCGTTCGCGAAGACGGCTGGAGTAGCTGTGACGGCGGCCGGGGCGTATCGGGCCGGCTCTGGTGCCGGGGCGAATTGGGTCGGCTCTGCGGCCGGAGCGGCCGGGACCGAGGCCGCCAGTGCGGCGAACACGCTCCCCGCGGCCGGGACCGCTGGCGCGGCCGCCGCCGAGACCGCTGGCGCGGCCGCGGAAGCCGCGGAAGCCGCGGCGGCAGGTTCCGGGGAGCCCTCAGCCGCCCAAGCCACCGCTCCCTGACCCGCCGTTCCCAGATCCACCGGCTGTGCCGCCGCGCCTGACGCGGCGGGCGGCTCCTCGGAGGCCTGCGGCGCGGTGGGACGGTCCCAGTCGGGCGCCAGCCAGCGGATGGAGCCTTGGTCGGGCGCGGAGCGGGCCAGGTCGTCGACCGGGCCGCCGCCCAGTCCCGGCAAGAAGGCGCCGGGGGCCATCAGCGACCACGGGACCAGCACAAACGAACGCTCATGCGCGCGGGGGTGCGGCAGCGTCAACTCGTCCTCGTCGGCCAACAGGGTGTCATAGGCGATCAAGTCGAGGTCAAGCGTGCGCGGACCGCCCCGGATACCCCGCTGGCGGCCGTGCTTCTCCTCGATTCCCTGCAGCGTGCGGAGCAGCGCGCGGGGGGCCAGCGCGGTGCGGATGTGCGCCACGGCGTTGAAGAAGTCGGGTTGATCCTCGTATCCCGCAGGCGCCGTGCGGGCGAGCGGCGACACCGCCACGACTTCAATCCCAGGTTCCTCGCGCAGATCGTTCAAAGCGGACCGGAGGGTCGTCAACGCCTCCCCGATGTTGGCGCCCAAGGCGACAATCGCGTCGGCCGGCTCGGATGGAACCTGGTCGATCGAGGACACGGGCGAGCCCGCCGAACCCAATCGCCGACGTCGCAGCGTCGAAGCCTCGGCATGGTCGGATTCGCCGACCGGCTCGGCGGACTCGTCGGACTGGGCGGCGGGAAAGTCGGCCCCCTCCAGATCATCACCGTCCACGTCCGCCGCCGCGTCCCCGCGCGTCAAAACGCCGTCGCGTTCCCCAGCCTGGCCGTCACCCTCTTCTTTGGCGGATTTGGCGGACGGCTCCGGCGAAGCGGCGCCGTCGGGCAAAGCGGGGACGTTCCGATCAACCGCAGGCGCCTTGCCGCGCACGTCCGCCAGGCCTTGCGCCACCACCCGGTCCAACGCGGCGTCCATTTCTTCGGCCAGGCTCGCCCGCTGCTCGGCCTCTTCGACCGCGTCGAAAATGGCCGAGTCCGGTGTCACGAACGTCGTCTCCCGCCAACTGTGCATCCCGCGCCTCAGGCGAACGCACACGTCGCCGGCTTCGACCCCCAGGGGTGCTGTGGGCTTGTGAACCGCCACCTCGACCAACTCGACCCGGTCGTCTTCTAGGATCGCCTCCGCGATCTGGGACGCCACCGTCTCCAGCAGGTTGTACGGGCGCCCGCCCAGGATCCCGGCGATCAACCGCGCCACCTCGGCGTAGTCGACCGTCTTGCTCAGGTCGTCCGTCTCCGCCGGCGCTCTGAAGTCCAGATGAAGCCGCACGTCAACGCGGAAAATCTGGCCGTTACGCCGTTCTTCGGGCAGCGCGCCGTGATAGCCAAAAGCTGTGATGCCGTTCAATTCGATGACGTCAAGCGCCTCGCCGGTCGGCCCCAACACCCAGTCCATTAGGCCATCATGCCCCCGTCGGCGCCGGGAACGCCACCCGCGCAGGTAGGTTCACCCTGCCCGGAAGCACAATTCGCGCTTTTTCCAGGTGCTTCGCGGTGCTCAACGTCCGCGTGGATCCGCGCCGCGACCCTCACCGCCGCCGCGTTGGCGGCGACCGCGTGCACCCGCACGCACCAGGCTCCGGCCCGTGCCGCCAAGGCCGTGACCGCGGCCGTCGCGGCGTCCCGGCCGGCCGGTCCGGGGCCGCCAGCGGGTGACGGGCCGCGCTCCGGGTCGAGGAAACGCTTTCGCGAAGCCCCGATCAGCAACGGGTACCCCAGTTCGCCCAGTTGGTCCAAGCGGGCGAGCAGCGGCCAGTTGGCAGCTCCCGTTTTGGCGAAGCCCAAACCCGGATCGAGCACGATGCCGTCCGGCCGCACCCCAGCCCCAATCGCCGCTTCCAGCCGCGCCCGCAGTTCGGCCCGGACCTCCGCCACCACGTCGCCGTAGCGGTCCAGGGCGTCCATCCGGTCGGAGTGGCCCCGCCAATGCATCAGCACCACGGGCAAACCCGATTCGGCCATGACGCCCGCCATGGCCGGGTCGGCCAAGCCGCCGGAGACGTCGTTGATGACGGCGGCGCCCGCCTCGACGGCGGCCGCGGCCACCGCCGCCCGCATCGTGTCAACCGACACCGCCACTCCCCGCGCGGCCAATTCTTTGACCACGGGGATCACCCGGCGCAGTTCTTCTTCCAAGTCAACGCGCGGAGCGCCCGGCCGGGTCGACTCGCCGCCCACGTCGATCAGGTCCGCGCCTTCGGCCAGCATCTGGTCGCAGTGGTCCAGGGCCGCCGCCAGTTCCAGGTAGCGCCCCCCATCCGAGAACGAGTCCGGCGTGACATTGCAAATCCCCATGACGGCGGTGCGTTCCAGACCGGCGAGCGGCGCCGGCAAGGGCGCCGGTCGCGGCGGGAAGGGCCCGGTCAGGGAGGGCCCGGCCGGGAGGATCCGCCTTGACGGGTACCCGCCAGAGGACCCCGGTTCTGACAGTCCTTTCGGAACGACCGTCCGCCCCAGGGCACCCGCGCCCCCGAACGCAGCTCCGTCCGCGCGAGCCGCGCCCGCTGTTCCGACCACACCTGTTGCTCCGCCCGCAGCCGCCGCGCCCGCTGCTCCGACCACGCCCGCTGTTCCGACCACACCTGCTGCTCCGCCTGCGCCGCCCGCGCCCGCTGTTCTGAGCGCACCTGCTGCTCCGCCCGCGCCAACCGCGCCCGCAGTGGCGGACGGGCCGCATTCCCGCGCGGCGGTGTTGGAAGCCGCCACGCTCAGCCGCCCGCGTGGACTATCAGCGACATGGCCTCCGCCCTGGTGGGGCCGGATCGCAGGACGCCCCGCACCGCCGAGGTGACGGTTTTCGAACCGGCGGCTCGCACGCCCCGCATTGTCATGCACAAGTGCTCCGCCTCCAGGACCACAATCACCCCGCGCGCCTCCAGCGCCGCCATCAGCGCGTCCGCTATTTCGCTGGTCAAGCGCTCTTGGACCTGCGGGCGGCGGGAGTAGCAGTCAACCAGGCGCGCCAGCTTCGACAGCCCCGTGATGTGACCGTCCGCGGCCGGGATGTAGCCGACATGGGCCAGGCCGTGGAACGGCAGCAGGTGGTGTTCGCACATCGAGTAGAACGCCACGTCCTTGACCAGCACCAGTTCCTGGTGGCCCAGATCGAACCGAGCCGCCAGCAGTTCCTGTGGGTCGCGGTGCAGGCCGGAGAAGACCTCGGCGGCGGCTTTGGCCACCCGCGCCGGGGTGTCAATTAGACCGGGCCGGTCCGGGTCCTCGCCAATGCCGTACAAGAACTCCCTAACTGCAGCCTCGATCCGGGCTCGGTCGAAGCCGGGGGGCGGTTCGGACGGCTCAGCCATCGGCGGGTCCGTTGGACGCGCCGGGCGCCGGCCCCTCGCCGGCCGGAGGGCCGACTGGGCGGCCAGTCGTGTCGCGGGGCCCGGCCCCGCCGGCGGGCGGGATTGGCGGTCCGTCCGCCGCGGCAGGCGCGGTCGGAGCGGCAGGCGCGGTCGGAGCAGCGGGCGCGGTCGGAGCAGCGGGCGCGGCCGGCGCAGGCGGAGCTCCGTTCGCAGGCGCGGCTGGCGCAGGCGGAGCTCCGTTCGCAGGCGCGGATGACGCGGGCGGAACAGCGTTCGCAGGCGCGGCCGGAGCCGCAGGCGCGGCTGGCGCAGACGGAGCTTCGTTCCCGTGCGGAGCGGCAGGCGACCGGGCGGCATCGGCTGCCTGGTCGGCATCGTCGGCTTGGTTGGTTTGGTCGGCGTCCCGTGCGGGCATGGCGACCGGCGGGCGGGAGGAGACGGGGCGCTCGGAGGAGCTCAGCCAAACGGGGCGCGCGGGCTGTTTGACAACGTCGCGGAAGATGACCGCCAACTCGGCCTCGTTCAGGGTCTCCTTCTCCAGGAGTCGGAGCACCAAGCGGTCCAGGACGTCCCGGTTGGCCCGCAGGATCTCCCAGGCCTCGGTGTGGGCGTTCTCGATCAAGGCCCTGACCTGGGAATCGATCTGGGCTGACACCGCTTCGGAGTAGTCGCGCTGGTGGCCGTAGTCGCGGCCCAGGAAGACCTCGCCCTCGGCCTGGCCGTAGCGGACCGAGCCCAAAGCGGAGCTCATGCCGTACTCCATGACCATCTTGCGGGCGGTGGCGGTGGCCTTCTCAATGTCGTTCGAGGCGCCGGAGGTCGGGTCGTGGAAGACCAGTTCCTCGGCGACGCGGCCGCCCATGGCGTAGGCCAACTGGTCCAACAACTCGTTGCGGGTCACGGAATGCTTGTCGCGGGTCGGCATGACCATGGTGTAACCCAGCGCGCGGCCGCGCGGCAGGATGGTGACCTTGGTGACCGGGTCGGTGTTGCGCAGCGCCGCCGCGACCACGGCGTGGCCGCCCTCGTGGTACGCGGTGTTCTTCTTCTCCTCCTCGGTCATCATCATGGAGACCCGCTGCGGGCCGGCCACCACCCGGTCGATCGCCTCGTCCAAGGCGTGGTTGGTGATCTGCTTGACGTCCTCGCGGGCGGTCAGCAGCGCGGCCTCGTTGAGGACGTTGGCCAGGTCCGCGCCGGTGAAGCCCGGGGTGCGCTTGGCGACCTGCGCCAGGTCCACGTCCGGGGCCATCGGCTTGCCTTTGGCGTGGACCTTCAAGATGGCGAGGCGTCCCGGCTGGTCAGGCGCGCCCACGGTGATCTGGCGGTCGAACCGGCCAGGCCGCATCAGGGCCGGGTCCAGGATGTCCGGCCGGTTGGTCGCGGCGATCAGGATGACGTTGGTGGTGGCGTCGAAGCCGTCCATCTCCACCAGGAGTTGGTTGAGGGTCTGCTCGCGCTCGTCGTGGCCGCCGCCCAGGCCCGCGCCGCGATGGCGGCCCACCGCGTCGATCTCGTCCACAAAGATGATGGCGGGCGCGTTGGCTTTGGCCTGCTCGAACAGGTCGCGCACGCGCGAGGCGCCCACGCCCACGAACATCTCGACGAAATCAGAGCCGGAGATGGAGTAGAACGGCACGCCCGCCTCGCCGGCCACGGCCCTGGCCAGCAGCGTCTTGCCGGTGCCGGGAGGCCCGTAGAGGAGCACGCCGCGCGGGATCTTCGCGCCCACGGCTTGGAACTTGGCCGGCTCGGCGAGGAACTCTTTGATCTCCTCCAGTTCCTCCACGGCCTCATCGACGCCGGCCACGTCCGCGAAGGTGACCTTGGGCGACTCTTTGGAGACCAGTTTCGCCTTCGACTTGCCGAAGCTGAGCGGGCCGCCGCGCCCCCCGCCCTGCATCTGCGACATCAGCCACCAGAACACGCCCAGGATCAGGGCCATGGGGATCAGGGTCATCAGGAGCGAGCCCCACCAGGACTGGGTGGGCACCTCCGAGTTGAAGCCCTCCTTGGGCGCCGAGTCCTTGATCGCCTTGACCACGTCCGGCCCCTGCGGCTCCACGTAGAAGAAGCGCACCAACGTGCCCTTGTCCTTGTACTTCTTGGTCAGCGTCAGGTCCACCCGCTGCTCGCCGTCCACAATCTTGGCGGACTTGACCTCCTTGTCCGCCAGGAGTTGCAGGCCCACGGACGTGTCGATCTCCTGCGGGCCGCCCCGGAACAGCGAGCCGACCAGCAGCCACACGGCCACCAGCCCCAACAGCAGCCAGAGCATGGGCGCCCTGACGAACGGTCTCTTGGTCGGTGCTTTTGCCACGAATTCGCTTTCTCTGCTTTTGTCTTTCAGCCCGTCGGGGCTCTGGTCATCGGTTGGTCGTTCCTGGGTGTGGTCGCGGCGCGGGGCCGCCGCCGTTCGCTTCGGTCACTGGTAGGCCTTGGGCGCCAACGTGCCCACGAACGGCAGGTTCCGGTAGTGTTCGGCGAAGTCCAGCCCATAGCCCACCACAAACTCGTTCGGGATGTCGAAACCGACGTAACGAACCGGCACCTCGACCTTGGCCGCATCGGGTTTGCGCAGCATGGCCGCCACTTCCACCGACCTGGCGCCGCGCGACCGCAAATTGGCCAGCAACCAGGATAGGGTCAAGCCGGAGTCCACGACGTCCTCCACTATGAGGACGTCCCGTCCATGGATGTCGGTGTCCAAGTCTTTGAGGATTCTGACCACGCCCGAGGATTTGGTGCCCGAGCCGTACGAGGACACCGCCATCCAATCCATAGTCACCTTGGAGTGGAGCTTGCGCGACAGGTCGCCCATCACCATCACCGCGCCTTTGAGCACTCCCACCAGCAACAGGTCCCGTCCGGCGTAGTCGGCGTCGATCTGGACGGCCAGCTCAGCCAATCGCTCGTCAATCTGTTCGCTGTTCAGCAGCACTTTTTCAAGGTCGGTCCCCATGTCATGGGCGTCCACTTAAGCCTCCTCAGGCACCAGGTGAGCAGTTGGCAATGCGCGAAACTCCAGCTTGCCACATTTGCGGGCCGCCAGGATTCCGCCCGCCAGGTGGGCTGGCCCCTGCCCGTGCCACGCGGTCACCAGCCGGTCGAGGGCCTCGATTTGGGCGGTGTTGAGGGCCGCCGCGTCGGCGCCCGCCCGGACCGCAGCTTGGTGCAGCGCCCGCCTGCGAACGGCCGGATGCGCAGCCGCGAGCGTTTGGCAGTCGAGGACGCAGGTTCCGCCCGATTTCCCCCGGCCGTCCACCCCCGTGCCCGATGCCGCCCAATCACCCCCCGCTCCCCCGCCCCGTCCGTCAGCGGTTCCCCGTCCGTCAGCGGTTCCCCGTGCGTCCGCCGGGACCGCTTCCTCCCCCGTGCCCGATGCCGTCCCGTCGCCTCCGGCTCCCCCGTCCGGTCCGTCAGCGGTTCCCCGTGCGCCCGCCGGGACCGCGCCCTTCCCCGCCCCCGATGCCGTCCCGCCGCCTCCGGTTCCCCCGTCCCGCCCGTCAGCGGTTCCCCGTGCGCCCGCTAGGACCGCGCCCTTCCCCGCCCCCGTGCCTTGGCCGCCAGCCCCCGTCCGCCCGCGGCGACGAGCTTGGGCCTTCTCGCCGCCTGCGCCCTCGCCGGTGTTGACGCCTGCCCGCGTCAAG
This sequence comes from Bifidobacteriaceae bacterium, assembly GCA_031281585.1. NCBI lineage: Bacteria > Bacillati > Actinomycetota > Actinomycetes > Bifidobacteriales > Bifidobacteriaceae > Bifidobacteriaceae bacterium. The sequence goes on from JAITFE010000139.1 coordinate 9,207, forward strand.
AGAGCGGCGGCCCGTGCGTCCAAATAGTCCGAGTCCTCGCGGATTCGCGCCGCCGTCCGGGCGAGGGCCCGGTCGAAGCCCAGGCCCAGGATCTGCTTGGCGAGCGGGATGAGTTCGGCTCTGACCTGGCTGCGCGCCGAGTTATAGGGGCCACCGGGCTGGTTGGTCGGGTCGTGCCAGGGTTCCAGACCGGCGCTGGCGACAATGGCTGCGGTCTGGGCGCGGGTCAGCTCGAGGAACGGGCGGCCGAAGATTCCCCGCGCGGGGGCCATGCCGGACAGCGCCTTGGCACCCGAGCCCCTGGCCAACGCCAGCAGCACCGTCTCCGCCTGGTCATCCAGGGTGTGCGCCAGGAGCACTGTCGCGGCCGCCTGCCGGCGGGCGGCCGCTTCAAGCGCGGCGTAGCGCGCCGTGCGGGCCGCCGCCTCGATGCCTTCGCCGCTGTGCCGGTCGACTGCCACGGCGACCACCTCTACCGGGTCCAAGCCCAAGTCGCGGCACTGGCGGGCGGCTTTCGCGGCGACCGCCGCCGAATCCGGCAGCAGACCATGGTCCACAATCACGGCGCCGGCGCGCCAACCTTGACGCGGGGCCTCAAAGGCGGCGACCACGGCGAGCGCCAACGAATCCGTCCCGCCTGAACAGGCCACGAGCGCCAACGGTCCCCGGCCACGGCCGGTCGCGCGGAGGGAACCGGGCGCATCTCCCGGCGCGCGGAGAGGATCCAGCGCGTGGCGAGGCGGGCGGACGGGACTAAGCGCGTCGCCCGGCGCGCGGACAGCACCGGACGCGTCGCCTGGCGCGCCGGCACGACCGGGCGCATGTCCCGGCGTGGGGACGGCATCGGACGCGTCTCCCGGCGGGCCGACAGGATCCAGCGCGTCCCGAGGCGCGCGGACGGCATCGGGCGGATGTCCCGGCGCGCCGACAGGACCGGGCGCATGTCCCGGCGCGCGGACGGCATCGAACGCGTCTCCCGCCCCGCCGACAGGATCCAGCGCGTCCCGAGCCGCGCGGACGGGACCGGGCGCGTCTCCCGGCGCGCCGGCAAGATCCAGCGCGTCCCGAGGCGGGCGGACGGCATCGGGCGCCTCCCCACGCGGGCGGACGGGACCGGGCGCGTCTCCCGGCGGGCGGACGGCATCGGGCGCGTCTCCCGGCCGCGGGGCCGCCAACGCGGGCGGCGGGCGGTTGTGGCCGGTCTCGTGGACGGGGCCGGGCGAATGGTCTGCGGGTGGCGGGGGGGGCGCAGCCTGGCGCAACCACAAACGCACCGCGCGGCGGCCGGCTGCGACCGCCGGGTCCAGTTTGGCCATGACCTCAGGGGTTGCGGTCGGCGCCCAGGCGTTTGGCCCAGGCGGGCGGATCGTCCATCTCGGCGGCGGTCGGCAGGGCGGCTGCGGAGGCGAAAACGGCGTTGAAACCCTCGTGGCCCAGGGCGGCCAGGCCGGCGCGGACAAAGGCGGCGCCTTGAACGTACTGGGCGGACTTGGCCTCGATCCCGGCCAGACGGCGCAGCGCGCGCTCGAAGCGGCCGCGCGCCACCCGCCGGGCCTCAAAGCGGGGCCTGAGGTGCTCGACCGTTTTGACGACCTTCGGCCCCACCGCGTCCATGATCACGTCCGCGTGGCCTTCGAGCAGCGACATGGCGGCGGTCAGCTCGGCCAGGATGCGTGATTGCTCAGGCGAAAGGAGGTGCGCGGGGACGGCGGGCGAGACCTCGTCCGCGAAGAGCTCCGGGAGCCTCTTGAGGGCTGCGAGGAGTTGGCTGGGGCGGCTCGGTTCCAGGTCCGCCTCCAGCAGGGCGTCAACGCGGCCCCGCAGCCAGCCCACCAGCCAAGGCGCGGCCGCGAACTGGACGGCATGGGTGACCTCGTGGAGGGCGACCCACAGATGGAAGTCGCGGGGGTCGGCGTCGAGTTCGCGTTCAAAGCGGAGGATGTTCGGCGCGGTCAGCACGATGCGACCGGGCGAATCGGCGCGCTGGACGTGGAACGGGTCGTAATGGCCCAGGACGCGGTAGGCCATCACACCGATGATCCCGCCCAACTGCGCGCTGGCGGTCTGCCGGGCCGCCCAGGACATCTCGTCTTCCGTCCAAACCGGCGCGGTCAGGGAGTCAACGGTCGCGACCAGACTGCTGACCAGGCCGCGCCGGTCCACGACCAGGGTCTCGGTGTTCGCCGCCGTCCGGGCCGCGTCCTCCAAACCCGTGATCTCCGCCACGTAGCCGAAGGCCTTGCCGACTTGATTGCGCAGGTCCGCGACCAGGTGAATGCCTTCGGCGAAGGTGATCTCCGGCCCCGGGCGCGCGGTCCAACCGCCGATGCGCGCGGCGAGCGCCGAATTGATGCCTGCGGTCACACCGTCAACCCTAGCCGGGCGAAGGCGGGCCCGGCCCGGCCTCCGGGCCGACTCCACACCCGTCAACGACACCACCCGGACGGTGGTGTCAATCCCGGGTGAGCCGCCCGGCCCGCCCAAAACCCCGCTAAGCCCGCCACCAGGGCAAACGCACCAACCCCGGCGGACGGCATCGGCGGACCGACACCCGCCAACGACACCACCCGGACGGTGGTGTCAACCACGGGTGGTCAGGGGAGCCCCGCCGGGGCCGCGACGAAGCGGTCGACCGAACGGCGACCCAAGTCGGCCCGCCCAAAACCGCGCCAAGACCGCCACCAGCGCAAACGCACCAACCCCGCA
>JAITFE010000140.1 GCA_031281585.1 Bifidobacteriaceae bacterium
TGAGGCGCGGCTACTTCTTGTTGCGCCGCTGATGCCGGGTCTTGCGCAGCAACTTGCGGTGCTTCTTCTTCGCCATCCGCTTGCGGCGCTTCTTAATTACCGACCCCATACGGTCCTCACAGTTCTGTCGTTGCCAAAAGCCTGGGGTCTTCGCCTGGGGCGGAGACACCGGCTTAGCATCTTATCGCGCGGCGTGCGGGCCGCGCAGCCCCGTCTGACCTCCCGGCCGCGGTCAGGCCCGTTGGGCCGTCGGCCCCGCCTCCCAGCGCGCCTCGTCCCGGAGCCACTCGGCCAGCGCCTCGGCGGGGATGCGGTAGGACCGCCCCACTTTGAGCGCGCGGAGTTCGCCGGCCGCGATCAGGCGGTAGATGGTCATGTCCGACACGCGAAGGGTCTCCGCGACCTCAGACACGGTCAAGAACGCCGGCTTCGAATCCATAGCTGCGCTTTCTGAAGTGAGTGGTGTTGCCAATGACCACTGTAGTGACCGTTGTTAGTAGTGTGAACCCATGCGGGAAGCTGTGCCAAGCGGCGGCGCGCCAGCGCGCTCGTTCGGAGAGCGCCTGGCCCACACCACCCCCGCCCGCCTGGCCGTGGCCACCTTCATGCTGGTCATCCTGGTGGTCGCCGCACTGCTCTGCCTCCCGACCGCCCGGGCCGGACCCTATTCGCCGAACCTTGTCGACGCGGTCTTCACCGCCACCTCCGCCGTCTGCGTGACCGGGCTGACCACCGTGCCCACCGCCGAATACTGGTCCGCATTCGGCCAGGTGGTGATAGTGGCCGGCATGCAAGTGGGCGGCCTGGGCGTGATGACGTTGGGCTCGATGCTGTCCTTCGCGGCCTCCCGACGGCTCGGTTTGCGCTCAAAGCTGTTGACGGCATCGGAAACCGGCACCTCCCGGCTGGGGGAAGTCGGCGTCCTGGTGCGGGCCGTCGCGGTCATCTCCGTGGCGGCCGAACTGCTCCTGATGGCCATCCTGACGCCGCGTTTCATCCTGGCCGGGGAAAGCGCCGGGGCCGCGCTGTGGCACGGGCTGTTCTACGGGGTCTCCGCCTTCAACAACGCCGGTTTCGTCCCGACCATCCAAGGGCTGGACGCCTTCGCGTCCGATTGGTGGGTGCTGGCGCCCATCATGACGGCGGTGTTCGCCGGCTCTCTGGGCTTCCCGGTCATCTTGGACCTGACCAGGCATTGGCGCCACCCGTCCCAGTTGGCCCTGCACTCGAAGCTGACCATCAGCTTTTGCCTGGCGCTGCTCGGGGTCGCCTGGGTCGCCTTCACCGCGATCGAATGGAACAACCCGCGCACGCTGGGCGGTCAACCGCTCGGCCCTACCCTGCTGGAGACCCTCTTCGCCAGCGTCATGACCCGGTCCGGCGGCTTTTCCACGTACTCCGTGGCGGACCAACACCCGGCCACCACGCTGCTCCAGGACGCGCTGATGTTTGTGGGCGGCGGGTCCGCCTCGACCGCTGGGGGCATCAAAGTCACCACCCTGGCGGTGATGCTGCTGGCGATCAGGGCTGAGGCGCGGGGCGACCGCGACATGGAGGCCTTCGGCCGGCGGATCGAACCGTCAATCCTGCGGGTGGCCGTCACGGTGGCCGTCGCCTCGGTCATGTTCGTCTTCACCGGCGCCCTGATCCTCAGCCTGGTCTCCGAGGCGCCACTGACCAGGATCCTGTTCGAATGCATCTCCGCGTTCGCCACCTGCGGGTTGTCAACCGGGCTGGCGGGCACGCTGCCGCCGGTCGGAAAGCTGACACTGGCGGCGTTGATGTTGACTGGCCGGCTCGGAACCATGACGATAGCCACCTCGGTGGCCATGACCAACCGCCGGCGCGTCATCCGGTTGCCGGAGGAGCGGCCCATAGTCGGCTAGGCCGCGCCCCCGTGCGGCCATGCGGGCGGGGCCGGCAGGGTGGGCGGGGCGGCCGGCGCAGGGCATGCGGTCGGCACAGGCGAACCGAGACGAAGACCAACGGAAACTAACGAAAACGGATCAGGACAGACAGAAAGGACCAAGACTGATGGACCGCAAGGGATCATCGACCGGCTCAGACGCGCCCCTGCCGACGGACGGGGCCGTGCTTGTGATCGGCATGGGACGGTTCGGCTCGCGCCTGGCATTGACCGTGGACCGGCTGGGCCGGGAGGTCCTGGCCGTCGAAAAGGACCCCGAGGTGATCCGGCGCTGGTCCGGCCGCCTGCCGCTGGTCGAGGCCGACTGCACGGACCCGGAGGCGTTGGAGCAACTGGGCGCGCGCGACTTCCCCATCGCGGTGGTCGGGGTGGGCACGGCTCTAGAAGCCTCCGTGCTGATCACCTCCAACCTGGTCGACCTGGGGTTGAACCAGGTCTGGGCCAAAGCCACCTCCTCCGAACACGCCCGCATCCTGCGCCGGATCGGCGCAAGCCAGGTCATCCTGCCGGAGGCGGACGCCGGCGAGCGCGTGGCCCACCTGGTCTCCGGCCGGCTGCTCGACTACATCGAGTTCGAGGACGGGTTCACCATCGTCAAGATGCACCCGCCCAAGGAGATGATCGGGTTCACCCTGGGGCAGTCGCAAGTGCTGAAGAAGTACGGCGTGACCGTGATCGGCGTCAAATCCCCAGGCCAGGAGTTTGAATACGCCACCGACGACACGCGCGTCTCCCGCCAGGACCTCCTCATAGTCTCCGGCAACACCACGCTGCTGGACCGCTTCGCCGCCCGCCCCTGAACAGGCCCCTGAAAAACGGACCCGGACCGGGCCGCCCCTCCGGCCCCTACATGGGCATGAGGCAGAACAGCTGGCCCGCGCCGCCCGCCGGCGCGTCGACCTGGAACACGGCGGTGCGGTTCACCCAAATCGCCTTCACGTCCTCCGCGGGCGGTTGCGGGCATTCCTTCGACGCCAGGTCCACGTCCGCGCCAGGCCAGGCGGCCGGGCCGCCCAGCGAGGCGAAGGCCTCGGCCGCGGCCTCGTCGGTCCGCCATTGGCCGGCCAACAAAGTGGTCTCCTGGTCGCCATCGGAGTAGGTCAGCGTGTAAGAGTCGAACGCCCCCAGCGCCTCCCAATCGGGGTTTTCCCCGGTGGCGGTCAGAACGTAGGTTCCCAGCACGGACGGGATCCGGTCGTAGAACTCGGTGCCCGGCTCACGCGGGGAAGGCGAGATTTTCGGCGCCGGCGGCGATGCCGTGTACGTCACGGTGATAGTCGGCTGCGGCCGCGCCCCCGCGTCCTTTTCCCGCACCACAAAGATGTACAGCAACGCCGCCGCCACCATCATCATCACGGCCAGGATCGACGCCCAAAGCCAAGTTCTCGATTGCGGAGTCGCGTCCGCAGAGTGGCGGACCGTCGCTTCCTCGTCATTCATGAGGGCTACCTTCCAGTTTCGGGCGTTCCACCACACCTTAGAAGGTATCGCGCCTCGCAGGCCAAACCGGGCGCGGTAGGTCGCGATTTCGGACCGGCGGGCGGTTTGGCGGGCGGGCGGACGGCATCGTGCGCCGTCCGTCGGCGGCCCCCTGCGGACGGCGGCGCGGCCACCGAACCGAGCTTTGCACTATCATTACCATTCAGTTGCCCCGGATATGACTAGGAGAGGCCACATGACCGCCACATTGTCCGAGTTGGTCGTTGTGTCCAATCGCCTCCCCGTGGACGCGGCGCGGGCCGAGGACGGCGGGGTGACGTTCAAACGGTCGCCGGGCGGGCTGGTGACGGCGCTGGAGCCGGTGCTGAGCGAACGCTCGGCGGCGTGGGTCGGCTGGCCGGGCACCCCCGACTTCTCGTTCGAACCGGTCCTGCTTGACGGGATCTGGTCAATCCCCGTGGCGCTCACAGCCCAGGAGATCGCCGACTACTACGAGGGCTTTTCCAACGCGACGCTGTGGCCGCTGTACCACGACGTCATAACGCCGCCGGAGTACCACCGGGAGTGGCACGAGGCGTACCGCGCGGTCAACTTCAAGTTC
>JAITFE010000141.1 GCA_031281585.1 Bifidobacteriaceae bacterium
GCCAGGGCCGCGGCGGTCAGCATGGGCAGCGCCCAGCGCTTTCGGGTTGACAGCGATTGTGCGAACAAATGAATCTCCTAACATTGTCGGTCACGCCACCGGAAGGGGCGCGAGCCAGGTGAGGCATGAAGCGGAATGGATGGGACGGCGCATGCGAGGCAGGCTCGCCCAAGGCCGTGAAAGCGGAAGCGTGGGTCCGCCGGCCCGCGCGTGGAACCGCCGTTGGATAGGTCGGATCGCATTGCTGGATCTCCCTTGATCGGCTGCCCGGCTTCGGGGGAAGCCGAGCTTGCCTGCAACGCAAACACGGAGACCACTTCCGAGACAAGTGCGTTTAGCCCGTCTGTTTGACTACTTGGCTACCGGTTGAACGCGATCAAAGAGGGGTCTTGCCACCCCATTCACCAGCGGTTTCCCGCGTCAGTGCCGCAGCCTGGGCCTGGGGGCGGCCAGGCTTTCCCGGTGAAATCACCGCCTGGGCGCGGGCGTCGCTTGCCTAGACGTGACTGGTCTGCGACCGCTCCCTTCTTGGCGGCGGGAGGGCATCTGTCGCACGAATCAGCGGAGGACCGTCAGCGGCAATGGGCCGCCTCAGCCAGGAGCAGGCGGCCTAGCGCGTCGTCGGTAACCATGATGGTGGCCAGGCCGCCGCGGACCACTGCTCGGGCGGCCTCGAGCTTCTCGGCTCCGTAAACGATCACTACCCGCTCCGGTGTCCGTTTCAACTGGTCAAAGCTCATGCCGATGACCCGGTCGTCAAGCGCGGTGATCGGGGCGCCGTCCCGGTCGAAGAGCAGGCCGGCGCATTCGCCGACAGCCCCGAGCTCATGCAAGACGGCGGCCTCCTTGGGGTCGATCGAGTCGTAGACCGTCGACAGGCCGGATTCCCACGATCCGACGGACACGAACACCTTGGTCAGCGAGGCCATCGCCGCCACCGCCGCCGCGGCAGCGGAGGCGCGCATGGAACGGGCCGTCTCGGCAGTCGGCGCGACAATGGGCCCGTAGTAGTTGATGAAACGCGAGCCGGAGACGCCGGCCAGGCGCCGGACCAACTCGACGGCCGTCTCGTCAACGTCGGAATGGACCACCGCCCCCGAAGCCTGGACTATGGTGCACTGCGCCAAAGACTTCACTAGACGGGCGGCCAGCGTCAGCACGCGGCTCCACGGAATCCCCACCACGTCATCGGGCTCGATCAACTCCGTCAACAGGTCCGCCACAACCGGCGCGAAGGCTTCCCGGAGTGATACCTGAGAGGACTGCGGCGTGTCAACGACAATCGCCCGCCGGAGATTGAAGCGGGCCCTTAATTGGTGGGAGAGGTCGGCGTCCAATCGTTCGGGCAATCTGATCTTGACCTCTACCAAGCCAATGTCGCGAGCGGCGTTGAGCAGCCGGGCGATCTTGTACCTGGACAGGCCGTACTCAGTGGCCAACTCGACTTTCGACTTGCCTTCGAGGAAAAACTCGCGGGCCAAGCTCGCCATCAGCACAAGCTCGGCTGGCCCCGGCTCTGCGGCTTGGGCTCGGTGCGTATCCATGAACGTGGTCATGGGATCTCTCCTCTGATCGTGGCGGCTGTCAGCCCTAGGTCAAGTTTAGATAACGATTTGTGCGGTCGTTGCGTCTGGTGGGTGTTTCGGGCTTGACCCGGCGGTACCGCACCAATAGTCTGGCACCCGTGCCCAGATGAGCGCAAGGCCGCCCATTTGGGCAACTGCCAAGGAAGACAGAACTACCACCGGTGATCCGCAATTCGATTTCGACGAGGAAACAGGAACTAAGGAGATAACAATGAGATCAAAGACCACAGCCTTGCTGGCGGCGGCCGCCATCGGCGCGCTGGCGATGGCCGGTTGCGGCGCCGACACGAGCGACGACAACAAGGGCGGGGACGACAACAAGGGCGCCAGCGGTGGCGAACTGAACGTCCTGATGGTGGGCAACCCGCAGATGAAAGACATCGAGTCTCTGGCGGAGGAACACTTCACCAAGGAGACCGGTATCAAGGTCAACTTCACCATCCTGCCGGAGAACGAACTGCGCGACAAAGTGGCGCAGGACGTGGCCACCCAGGCCGGACAGTACGACGTCGTGACCGTGGGCGCCTACGAGGGCAGCGTTTGGACGGCCAACGATTGGCTCTACAACCTTCAAGACCTGGCGGAAAAGGACACCGAATTCGATGTGGACGACCTCTTGCCGGCCATGAAAGGCGTGCTCAGCAAGGACGGCGACCTCTACGCCATCCCGTTCTACGGCGAGTCGGCTTTCACCATGTACCGCGCGGATGTGTTCGAGCAGCTTGGGCTGACCATGCCGGCCGAGCCGACCTGGGCGGACATTGAGAGCCTGGCTGCTCAGATCGAGGGCAAGGTGGACGGGGTCACTCCAGTCTGCTTGCGCGGTCTGCCCGGCTGGGGCGAGAACATGGCCGTGGTCGGCGCCATGATCGACGCCTTCGGCGGCACTTGGTTCGACGCGGACTGGAATGCCCAAATGAACTCAGAGGGCACCTCTCAGGCGATCGAGTTCTACGTCAACCTGGTCACCAAATACGGCGAGGCCGGCGCTTCCGAGTCCGGTTTCACCGAGTGCCTGAACAACTTCACTCAAGGCAAGTCCGCCATCTGGTTCGACGCGACGTCGGCCGCCAACACGATCGAGTCGCCCGATCACTCCACAGTGGCCGGCAAGGTCGGCTACGCCGACGCGCCCAGGGAAGACGCCCGGTCCGGTTGGGTTTGGACCTGGGCTTGGGCAGTGCCCAAGACCACGAAGAACCTTGACGACGCCTGGAAGTACATCGCCTGGGCTTCCGGCAAGGAATACGAGAAGACGGTGGGGGCCGAGGTTGGCTGGACCCGCGTGCCGGATGGCAAGCGTTCCTCGACCTTCGAAATCCCGGAGTACAAGCAGGCCTCGGCCGCCTATTCGGAGCAAATGCAGGCCGCTCTGAACCAGTCGAACCCGGAGGATTGCGGCGTCCAGGCACGTCCAGTGCCAGGCTGCCAGTACATGGCCTTCCCTGAATTCGCTGATTTGGGCACCAAGGTTGGCCAGGAATTGTCCGCCGCTATCGCCGGTCAGAAGACCGCTGCGGAGGCGATCGCGGCCTGCCAAGTTCTAGCTGAGCAGGTGTCGGAGCAAAAGAAGTAAAGACGCGGTCAATTCGCCGGGCGCGCAGCCAAAAGCAGTGTTGGGGCTGCGCGCCCGGCCCTCGCGAAAAGAAAGGTCCCCCGTGCCCAGAATCAAGGCATCCCCAATTCCTGACGCTAGGGCTGGCCAAAAGGCCGGCGCCTGGCGCCGCCGTCTTCCTTTGATGCCGGCGCTGATCTTCCTGGTCGTTGTAACGCAGATCCCCTTTGTGGTCACCATCGGGATTTCGCTGTTCCACTGGATCGTGATGTACCCGAACGACACCCACTTCGATGGCTTTGCCAACTACGTGGCGGTGCTCCGCGATCCGTACCTGCGGGCCGCGATCGTCAACACGGTCATCATGGTGGTCACGGGGGTGCTGTCGGCGCTGGTCATTGGCACCTTCTTGGCGCTGCTGCTGAACCGGACCTTCTTTGGACGCGGGGTTGTCCGGACGTTGCTCATCACCCCGTTCCTGATCATGCCGATGGCCGCCTCCTTGATGTGGAAGCACCTCATCTACAACCCAGAATACGGCCTGATCAACGGCGTGCTGAAGTGGCTGGGCAACACCTTCGGGTTTGACCCCGCCCAACCCGAATGGGTTTCCGGGCAGCCCAAACTCGCAGTGATTCTGGTCTTGGTGTGGACGTGGACGCCGTTCATGATGCTGATCACCCTGGCCGGGCTGCAAGCACAGGACCCCGAAATCAAAGAAGCCGCGATGATTGACGGCGCGAACGCCTTTCAGCAGTTCCGCTACCTCACCTTCAAGCATCTCCGCCAATACCTCGAGCTGTCCACGGTGCTGGGCGTGATCTATTTGTTAAACGCGTACGACCAGGTCTTTTCCATCACCCAGGGCGGACCGGGAACGGCCACAACCAACTTGCCCTATCAGATCTACGTGACCATTTTCCGCGGCTATGACTACGGCCGCGGAGCGGCCGCCGGCGTCTTGGTGGTGGTCTTCTCGATCATCATCTCGAACTTCGGCTTGAAGCTGATCAGTTCGCTGAACAATGTGGTGCCGGCCGGAGGGAGGAAGAAATGAGTGCCGTCGCGATCAAACCGAGCCCCTTGAGGCGGGCGCCGGCAGCCAAGCGCGTGCTGTCCAGGCCCGCCAGGCGGCGCAAGCGCAACAACGCTCTGCTGGGCGTGCTCGCCTGGTTCTGCGGTCTGGTGTTCTTCGCGCCGATCGCGTGGATGGTGTTCGTGTCCTTCCACAAGGAGGTGCACGCGGCCGTTTCGCCGCCGAACTTGACGGCCCCCATGACGGTCGAGCAGTACACCAATATCTTCGAGCGCAACATCAGCCCCTACATGCTGAACTCGCTGATCGCCGCGGGCTTTTCGACCCTGCTGGTCATAGCCCTGGCGGTGCCGGCGGCTTACGCCACCGCAGTCAAGCCGATCAAGGCGGTCAAAGGCACGCTGACCTGGGTGTTGTCTACCAAGTTCCTGCCGCTGATCGCGGCGCTGCTGCCGCTCTATCTGGTTTTCAAGGAACTCGGGTTGCTGGACAACATTTGGGCGCTCGTCATCTTCTACACCGGCATGAACCTCCCGGTGGCGATCTGGATGATGCACTCGTTCCTGTCGGAGATCCCGCCGGATGTGATGGCGGCGGCGGAGGTTGACGGGGCGGGCTTGCCGACCATCCTGATGCGGATCGTGTTGCCGCTGGCGCTGCCGGGGATTGCCGCGACGGCGTTGATAGCCTTCATTTTCGCTTGGAACGAGTTCATGTTCGCGCTGTCGCTGACCGGCACCAAAGCTTCGACCGCACCGGTTTATCTGGTGTCCTTCATCACCTCCGAAGGCTTGTTCATAGCCCAATTGTCGGCCGCGTCCTTGGTCGTTTCGATCCCCGTGGTGATCGCCGGCTGGGTGGCGCAGGATCGGCTGGTCCAAGGCCTGTCGCTCGGCGCGGTGAAATGAACTAACCAACAAACGAACCAACCAACGAACACAAGGAATGTAACCGTGACAACAATGCGCAGCGTCCACCTGGCCGGGATTGGCCAAGTGGAGGTCGTGTCTCGTCCAAGACCCCAGCCGGGGCCGGGCCAGGTGCTGGTCGCCTCGACGTATGCCGGCATCTGCGGCTCGGACACCCATGCGGTGGCCGGGCACCATCCGCTGCTGATGCCGCCGGACTATTACCCCGGGCATGAGGCCACCGGCCGGGTCGCGGAAGTCGGCCCCGGGGTGGCGGGATGGGAGGTCGGCCAGCGCGTCATCCTGAAGCCGAACATAGCCTGCGGCCAATGCGTCAACTGCCTGGCCGGGCGGACCAATGCGTGCCAGACGCTCGCGTGGATCGGCTGCGACCTGACAAACCGGTGGCCCGGCGCCATGGCGGACTATTTCATCGCCCCGGCGTCCAACCTTTTCGCGGTTCCGGGCGACATGGATGACGCGACGGCGGCGCTGGTGGAGTGTCTTTCGACGCCGGTCCACGCCGTGCGCATCGCGGGCGGGATCGCCGGCGACGGCGTGGTCGTGATGGGTGCCGGCACGATCGGCCTGCTCACCGTGATCGCGGCGCGTTTGGCCGGAGCGGGGCGGATCGTGGTGACGGACCTCGACCCGGACAAGCTGGAGCGGGCCCGCCGCCACGGCGCGGACGTCGCTGTGAACGCCTCGGCGCCGGACGCGAACGCGCAGGTGGGAGAGGCGTTGGGTGGCCCGGCCGACATTGTGTTCGACTGCGTGGCCTCAGGGGGTTCGGTCCGCCGGGCGCTGAGCTTGGTGCGCCACGCCGGCAAGTTGATGGTGGTGGGCGTGCCGAGCGGGGAATTCGCGGTTCCCATGCCGTATGTCCAGGACTGGGAGTTGACAATCCAGGGTTGTGCGAACTACACGGCCGAGGACATCGACGCCTCAATCGCGATCGCGGCTCGCGGCGAGGTGCCGACCAGCGAGATTGTCAGCCGCGTTTACCAGCTTGAGCAGGCCCGCGAAGCGTTCGCCGAGGCCGCTCAGCCAAGTTCCGGAAAGGTATTGATTCAACCGTGACCAACCCGATTCTGGGCAACGCCTCCGATGCCGTGTTGCCCGCGACCAGGTCCGCCGCGAAACCGTCCGCGACGTCCGCGACGAGCCCCGCCGGGCCGACCCAGGGGATGCGCGCCTGGCAGTGGCGCGGACCGGGGGACCAGGGGCTGATCGACACACCGGTTCCAACCCCGGCGGCGGACGAGTTGCTGATCGCCGTCGAGGCGTCCGGACTGTGCGGCACGGACTTGAGGATCCTGGCGGGGGGCTACGGCCACGCCAAGGCCCCGCAGGTGATAGGCCACGAGTTCGCGGGCACGGTGGCGGCGGTCGGTTCGGCCGTCGCGGACTACGCCGTTGGCGACCTGGTGGCGGCCGATCCGAACGTGTATTGCCTGGCCTGCGAATGGTGCAGCCGTCAGGCGTACAACCTGTGCGCCAACATTCAGGCGATCGGGGTCAGCCGGGCCGGCTCGATGGCCGAGTACGTCACGGTCCCGGCGCGCTTGGCGGTCAAACTGCCAGGGGGCTTCGACCCGGCGCTGGGCGCGCTGATCGAGCCCCTCTCCTGCGTTCTGCACGGGATTGAGCGCGGCGCCGTGGTGGGCGGCCGGACCATGGCGGTGTACGGCGCGGGCGCGATTGGCCTGATGGCGGTCGCGGTGGCCGCGCAGCGGGGCGTGGCGGTCACCGTGGTGGAGCCGTTGGCCATGCGGCGGGAGCGCGCGGAGGCGGTCGGCGCGGTCGCCGCCACCGGCGAACTGGCGGCCGGCGCCCGGTTCGACTACGTTCTGGACGCGTCCGGCGCGCCGCCGGCCGTCGCCGATGGACTGGGCCGGTTGCGCAAACGGGGGACGTTCATCCAGATGGGCGTCACGCCCATGGACTTCCGCCTTCCGCTGACGCCGTACGACCTGTATGAGAACGAGTGGCGTGTGATCGGCTCCAACTCCGTCGCCGACTGCTACGAGCGGGCGGCCGCGTTGATGCCGTCAATCGCGGAGCCGATGCGCCAGTTGGTCACGCACACGCTGCCGTTGGCGGAACTGCCGCAGGCGGTCGAGTTGATCGCGGACCCGGCGGCCGTCAAGGTCCAAATCGATCCGCGCCTCTGATTGGACGAGCAAGCGATCAGCCCAGCGGGCCATGGGGCAATCCAGAAGTTTTTCCGTTCACCACCAAACAACCAAGAGAGGCACATTCCGGTGATCACCCTCAACCAAGCCGCCCTCGGCGGGCCGACAAACCAGCTAGCTGGCGCCGTCGAGCTGCCCCAATATGATCGCTCCCAGGTCAAACCAGGCTGGGCGCATTTCGGGGTGGGCGGATTCCACCGCGCCCACCAGGCTTTCTACTTGGACGAGGTGATGAACCGAGGCGAGTCCCTGGACTTTGGGATCATTGGCGTGGGCCTGATGCCGTCAGACGCGAAGATGCGGGACGTGATGGCGGCCCAGGATTGCCTTTACACGTTGGTGACGAAGTCCTCGGACGGGGTGTGGGCCCCGCGCGTGATCGGCTCGGTCATCGGCTACCTTTACGGCCCCGACAACCCCGAGGCGGTCGTGCGGCAACTGGCCGACCCGGCCATCCGGATCGTCTCCCTCACCATCACCGAGGGCGGGTACAACTTCGACCAGGTCACCGGCGAGTTCATCGCCTCCAACCCGGCCATCCAGGCGGAGTTGGCGCCGGGCGCCGCGCCGACCACGGTTTTCGGATACATCTACGAGGCGCTGTGCCGCCGCCGCGAGCGGGGCGAGGCCCCGTTCACCATCATGTGCTGCGACAACATCCAGGACAACGGTGCCGTGGTCAAACGGGCGCTGACCAGTTACGCCGCGCTGCGGGACCAGGGGATGGCGGACTGGATTGGCCAGGCGGTGGCCTTCCCCTCCTCCATGGTGGACCGCATCACGCCGCAGACAACCGACCAGGACCGCCGTGACGTGGCCGAACGCTTCGGGATTGAGGACGGCTGGCCCGTGGTCGCCGAGTCGTTCACGCAGTGGGCCTTGACGGATTGGTTCCCGCTGGGCCGTCCGCGTTTCGAAGACGCAGGCGTCCAGGTGGTGGCGGACGTGGTGCCCTACGAGTTGATGAAGTTGCGCCTGCTCAACGCCTCCCATCAGGGGATCGCCTACCTCGCGTACTTGGCGGGCTACCGTTACGTGCACGATGCCGCCCGCGACCCCGACATGGCCAGGTTCCTTCTCGCTTACATGGACTCTGAGGCCACCCCAACCCTGCGGCCGGTCGAGGGAGTGGACCTGGCCGCCTACAAGCGCGAATTGATTTCGCGTTTCTCCAACGCGGAGGTGCGGGACACGGTGGCGCGCCTGGCCGCGGAGGGTTCGGATCGGATCCCGAAGTGGCTGGTCCCGCTGATGAACGAGCAATTGGCCCAGGGCGGCGACATCCGCCGGTCGGCGGCCATTTGCGCGGCCTGGGCGCGCTATTGCGAAGGTGTGGACGAACAGGGCGCGGCCATTTCGATTGTCGACAACGCCCTTGAACAGGTCACGGCGGCGGCCAAAGCCCAGGCGGGGGATCCGTTGGCGTTCGCGCGGCAGAAGACTTTCTTCGGCGACTTGGCCGACCGCCCGGAGTTCGCCGAGCCGTACCTGTGGGCGCTTGACTCGCTGCACCGGGTCGGCGCGGCCGCGACCCTCAAGGCGCTGGCCGAACTGACCTAACGGGACCGAACCGGGCCGCCGCAAGGCGGCGGCGCGACAGCTTCACGGGGGCGGCGGTGGGGCGAACCGGGGCTGGCTGGGCCTGGCGTGCGGTGGTGGCTGGGCCAGACGGCATCGGCGGCGGGGCGAACTGCGGCGGGGCGAACTGCGGCTGGCTGGGCCTGGCGTGGGGGGCGGCCGGGCCAGACGGCATCGGCGGCCTGACCAGCCGTCCCGCGCAACTATGTTGGTGAAAACAAAGGAGACGGAAATGCTGATCAGCGTGGGCGAACCGATTGTCGCCTTCGAGCGGGTGCGCCAAGCGGACGGCGGGATCATTGAACGCGGGCCGCACGCGAGCGGGGCGCCCGCCATCTTCGCGTACATCGCGGCGGCGTTGGGGACGCCGACCGCTTTCATCGGGGCGGTCGGCCGGGACCCCCACGGCGACTTCTTCAAGGCGGAACTGGCCAGGTCCGGGGCCGATTCGGCGGCGGTCCACACCGACCCGGGCCGGCCGACTGCCACGGTGTTGATCCACTATGACGCGGCGGGGGAGCGGAGCTTCGACTTCGCGCTGGCCGAATCGGCGGCGGCGCGGCTCCCCGAATCCGCGTTGGGCGACTATCCCGAGCGTGCCGACTGGTTCCACTGCTCGGGTTCGGCGCTGCAGTTCGGCGGCGACTTGGCGGCGACGGCGATGACCGCGCTGATGCGGGCCAAGGCGGCGGGGGCGCGGGTTTCGTTGGATCCGAACATCCGGCGGGAGTTGTTGACTCCGGCGGGGGTCGACTTGTTGCGCCGGGCGGCGGCTCTCTCGGACGTGGTGTTCCCGTCCGAGGGGGAATTAGCCGTCCTGGGGACCGGGGCCGAGTCGCTGCTGGCCGGCGGCGCGCTGGTGGTGGAGACCCTCGCGGAGCGGGGGGCGGTCGCGCGGTTGGGCTCCCTGACCTGGAGCTGGCCCGCTTTGGCCGATCCGGACTCGATTGTGGACACCGACGGCGCGGGGGACACCTTTGCGGGCGCGTTCGTGGCGGCCGCGATGGCGGGCTTCGAGCCGCCCGAATGCCTGTGCGCGGCCTCGCGGGTGGTGGCGCGGGCGATCGGGGTGGAGGGGCCGACCACTGTGGACCTGTCAGAATGGAGTTGGTCTGATTTGGTCGGCTGATCCGGTCCAACTGGCGGACGCGCGGCGTCCGCCTGGTGCGCACGGGCCGGGGGCAGGCTAAAACGGAACCGAACCCATCGGCTGTCAGGAGGGGACAATGTCTTCCGAATTCGTTTCGACCACAACCGGCGTGGTCAAGTCATTGGGCCGCTTGCTCGGCGCCACGTTCAAGGCGAGCGGCAAGGCCATGGACGACCTCAGCGACCGCTTGCGCGCCTACGCGGACAACACCCCGCCGCCGCCCCCGATCATCCCGAACGACGACCAGCCGGAGTAACCCCGGCCGCTCGCGCCCCGCTCCCTCCAACTGGCTGTCCAACCGGGGACGGTGAATTCTTCGAACGACGGGGACAGACAATCCCCGCACTCCGGGCTCCCGCCACCCACCTGACCTGCCCAAATGGGGACAGCCCTTTTCGTCTGGACGGCGGGGACACACCTGGCGCGGGCGGCCGGTTCGGGCACCGCGGCAGCCATACTCAAATTAACCGGCATTAACCTGTATTAACCAGAGTTAGCCTGTAGGGGCCGGCGTCAGGGTGAGCGGCTTCGGCTTGATTTGCGGGTTGGCGCATGGGAGGCGCGACCTGGGGCGACCGTTTCAGGCGGCTGGTGAGGAAGTCGGACTCAGGGCCGGCGGGGCTTGTGGTCGCGGTTGACGGGGTCCTTGCCGGCCATCGGGAGCTTGAGGCGTTGGCCGCCGAGTGTCGGCAATTGGTCACGGGCAAGTCCGAGGTCGCGCCGTTGGCGGCCTAGCTGCTCGGCAGGGTGAGGCCACACCTCGCGGCTGATTCGGTTTCGTTCCTCCGGCGCGCCCATGGACCTTGGCTGGATTGTTTCCGCAAACTGGCGCGTAAACACGAGACTTGCTGTGGGAAATGAAGAACGAGAGCTCATTGCGCGTGTCAATTCCGTAGATTCCAGCAGCTCCCGTCCCAGTCCCTGACGGAACTAGCCCGAGGATTCAAGGCTCAAGGTCGTGGTAGCGTGGGGTTTGCGTGCGGGGGCGCCGCCCTGTTTAGCCCGTTGGCGTTTTTTGGCGCCGTGCTTTTGATGGAGAATGCCCATGTCTCATCGCCCGCTGTCTTTGGCTGTTTGGCTTGTGTCCTTGGTTGGTTCGGCCGCGCTTGTGGTCTCGGGCCTTCCCGCTCCCAGTCTGGCGGCTGGCGGCGTGTCCGCTTCCGGGTCGGCCGCCCCGGCGGGGCCTGCGGACGCGGGCGGCGCCGCGGGGCCCGCAGACCCGGCGGGCGCGGCCCTTGGCGTTCCGGAGGATCCCGCGGACCCGGAGGATCCCGCGGAGCCGGTCGATCCGGCGGATTCGGCGGGGGGCCTGGCGGATCCGGCGGATCCGGATTGGGGGGTTATTTCGTCGCGGGTGATCGCGATTCCGAAGGGGACGACGGATCCGGGGGAGGTGGCGCAGTCGGTCGATCAGGCGGCGGCTGCGTTGGGCGCGGGGGACGAGGTGGAGTTGTTGGAGAATCCGGGCCCGGAGGACGCGAACACGGTGGTGGTGGTCGAGGCGGACCCGGAGATCTCGGGGGACGTGTTGGCGAGTTTGAAGGCCAGCGGCCTGTATGAGGCGGTGGACTTCGACGCGTTGTTGGAGCCTGATTATTCGTCCGCCCCGAACGACCCGGACTTCGCGTCGAAGGCGCAGTGGGAGTTGGGGCCTTATCCGGGTGTGAACGCGGCGGCGGCGTGGCCGCTCTTGAGCGGCGCGGGCGCGCCGCGGAGCGCCCCGGTGGCGGTGATCGACACGGGCTTTTTGACGACCCACCCGGATTATCAGGGCGCGAACTGGGTCGCGGGGCGGGACTACGCGAACGACACCGAGGACGTGTCGCCCTGCCCCGGGTACCTGGGGCAGCCCGACCCGCACGGGACCGCGACCGCGGGGATCGTCGCCGCCAAGACGGACAACGGGCTCGGGATCGCGAGCGCGGGCTGGGACAACCAGGTCATCTTCCAGCGCATCGGCCTTTACAACCCCAGCGGTGTGATCAACACCTGCGGCCTGTCCGTGGCGGGGTGGGTGAACGCGATGTACGACGCGGTTGACAACCTTGGGGCGAGGGTGATCAACATGTCCTTCGGCGGGAGCCGCCCGTATGATGCGGCCACGGCCGCGATGCGGCACGCCAGCGAGTTGGACGTGGTGTTGGTGGCCTCGGCGGGCAACGACGGCACGACCCGGCGCAATTACCCGGCCTCTTATCCGAATGTGATCTCGGTGGCCGCGACCGACTCGAAGGGGAACCTGACCGAGTGGTCGAACCGGGCGGACACGGTGCTGGTGTCCGCGCCCGGGCTTGCGAACCACGTGCTCGGTTTGGACGGGGGGACCACCACCATGAGCGGCACGTCGTTCTCCGCGCCGACGGTGGCGGGCGTGGTGGCGATGATCCGCCGCGTCAACCCTGCCCTGACGGCGCCGGAGATCGCCGCTTTGCTGAGGAGCACCTCGAAGGGGACTCAGCACGTGGTGGACGCCAAGGCGGCGTTGGACAGGGCGCGGTCGAAGACAGCGACGCCTTATCTCGCGCTCTCGGAGAACTTCCCCGTGGTCGGCAGCGAGGCGCAGACGCTGCCGGTGAAGGTAGCCACAAACCAGGCGTCGTGGTCGATCAGCGCGAACACGGGCTCGAAGTGGCTGGCGCCGTCGGTGTCCAAGGGCGCCTCGGGGAGCGTGGTGTCCTTCCGGTTGGCGGAGAACGCGACCGGAAAGCTCCGGGCGGCGAAGGTGACGTTCAAAGCCGGTGCCCTGACCAAGGTGCTGGAGGTGACGCAGTGGCCGGTGGACCGGTGCGCCGGCGACATCATCACGCACATCACCTGCGAATTCCCCGCCACGGACCCCTCGACCAGCTTCTCCGATCAGATCAACCCCGCCGCCGACGACATCGACTACATCAAACTGGTCCCCCCCGTCGACGGCACCTACGAATTCCAGATCACCAGCACTCTGCGGGACCACCAGACGCTGTCCATCGAGCTTTATGAGCAGAACGGCGAAGCCTACGATCTGGTTGAACTGGGGTATACGTGGTCCGAATCCGGGTTGATGTGGACTACCGCGCTACGCGGCGGCAAGGCCCACATCATGGCCGTCACATCTCTGTCCTTCAGCGCTGCCTACACCATAACGGTGACGCGGCTGACCGCCCCACGCCTGGAGTGGGCTCCATCTGGGACGACAGTACAACTGTGGCCCTCCGGCTACCACTACCGCTGGCGTGCGGAACCAGCTCGGACGGTTTATACCAACGCGGCCCGGTGGGAGGCGTCGGTCACGGATGGCGCGGGTTGGTTGAGGGTGACGGAGGGCGGCCGCCACGGCGACGTTATGAGAGTGTGGGCTTTGGAGAACACCAGCCCGTCCGAGCGTTCGGGCACGATTGTCTTGCGGGCGGGGGACTTGTCCGCCGTGTTCTCCGTCAACCAGTGGGGCGTCCTCCAGGACGAGTGCGCGGAAAACGCGGCCACCAGGTGCGAGTTCCCGCGCGCGGATCCCGCCGTTTTCAGCTCGCGCCTCGACCGGTCGGACGACATAGACTGGGTCCGGTTCACGGCACCCGCCGCCGGCGAGTACAACGTCGTCGTCGAGCACATCCGCGGGCGGAGCACGTGCGAGGCGACTATTCTGGACTCTCCCCGGAACAACGCCCTGGTGTGGTGGTCCAATTTCTCCGACTTTTGGGGGCCGTTCAGGGCGGATGTGAGTTTCTCGGCTGGGGGCGTGTACTACGTGGGACTCGGCGGATGCTCGGACGATGATTACCGGGTTACGGTGACCCACACCGGTCCGCTGGCCATGACGTTGGCTCCGGACGGGGGGTCGGTTCCGGCCGGGGGCGGGGCGGTGGTCAGCGCGGTCGGGGTTCCGGCTGGCCGGGCGTGGGAGGCCTCGCCGGATGACGCGTGGTTGTCGGTTTCCCCGGGGGCGGGGGCCGACGGTGGGACGTTGCGGGTGACGGCGGCGGCGAACGAGGCCGAAGTGGCGCGGGTGGGGCATGTCACGGTCCGGTCGGAGTTGGCGCCGGGGGTGCCCCAGGCCCGCGTGTTGACGGTGACCCAGGCCGCCGCGCCCGTGTGGGCGCGGTTCAACCCCGACGCGCTGGCGGCGGGATTCCAGGAGTCCGACCTATACGCGCCCGTCGACACCAACCACGTCGGGTTTTCCCCGTGGAACGGTGTCGTTTCTTCCGCGTCGTGGCTGGTCGTCGCCGATTCCTGGGTCAGCGGCGGCGGCGCGATGCGGTTGAGGGTGTTGGAGAATGGTTCGGCGTCTCCGCGGACGGCGCGGGTCACCGCGAAGGTGGGTCAGCAGTCGACGGTGTTGACCGTGACGCAGGCCGGCGCGCCGGTGGTGTTGTCCCGTTCGGCTTGGGCGGCGCCGCAGAAGGCGGCGTCGGAGTCTTTCACGGTGACGGCTGGTTCGGGGTCGTGGACGGCGGCGTCGGACGCGGAGTGGTTGACGTTGTCGGCGGCGTCGGGCAAGAGCGGCGATTCGGTGAAGATGACGGCGGCCGCGAACCGGGGCCCCAAACGCGTGGGGACCGTCACGGTCAGCGCGGGCGGCTCCTCGAAGACCGTCTCGGTCACGCAGGAGGCGGGCCCGGCGGCGACTTTGGCTTTGTCGAAGACGACCCTGGCCGCGACGGCCGGGGGCGGGGCGCTTACGGCGACCGTGACGACGAACCAGGACTCCTGGGCCGCCGTTTCCGACTCGGCGTGGCTGGCGGTGTCCTCGGGGGGCGGCGGGGCCCTCGGGCTCGTCGCGGCGTTGAACACCGGCCCCGCCAGGACCGCTGTCGTGACCGTGACGACCGGGGGGCCGATGGGGCCGTTGTCGAAGACGCTGACCGTCAACCAGAGCGCGCCGGCGGTCACGGCGTCTCCGGCGTCCTGGCAGGCGCCCGCGGGGGGCGGGGCGACCACGCTGACGGTCTCGACCGACCAACCCGGGTGGACCGCGGCGTCGGACTCGGCGTGGCTGCTGGTCGCCCCCGCCGCGGGGGTCGACGGGGAGCGGGCGGTCCTGACCGCCCTGGCGAATACCGGCGCGGCCCGGACGGGTACCGTGACGATAACCGCCTCCGGCGCGACCCGCGCGGTCGCGGTCAAGCAGGCGGCACCGGCGGCGGCGTCGCTGTCGCTGTCCGCAACCTCCTGGGACTCCTACGCCGGATCCGGATCCACGCTGGTCACTTTGAAAACGAACCTGCCCGGCTGGTCCGCGACCGCGGACCAGCCGTGGCTGTCCGTGTCCGAACCCTCCGGGCCCGGCAACGCGAACGGCCGCGCCGTCGCCGTCGGGGTCGAGCAGAACACGGGCGCCGCCCGGTCCGGGACCGTCACGTTCACCGCCGGGACCGCGTCGAAAACGTTCAAGGTGACCCAAAGAGCGGGGCCGTCCTATGTGGCCCCGTCGCTGAAATGGTGGAACGCGCCGTCCGGCGGCGCCACGATCACAGTGTCCGCGGAGACGATCAACGGGAAGACGTGGACCCTGAAATCCTCCGCGTCCTGGCTCACGGTCTCCTCGACCGCGGCGGGCGCGTCCGGGGCGACCCGGACCGTCACCGCCGCCGCTAACACCACCACCGCCCGGCGCACCGCCACCCTGACGTTCACCTCCAACGGGGTCGCGAAAACAGTCGCGGTCATCCAAGACACCGGCAAAGCGGTGACCGTCTCGAAGACGGCCTGGGCTCCGGCCGCCGCCGGCGCGGCGACCACCGCGACCGTCACTACCTACAACGATGCCGCCTGGGAGGCGTCATCCGACCGGGACTGGCTCGTGATCGGCCCTGCGGGCGGCGCCCCCGGAGGCGTCCTCAACCTCGTCGCCAGGCCAAACACCGCCAACACCCCCCGCACCGCGACCGTGACCATCACATCCGGGGGAACCACCGCCGCGATCACCGTCACCCAAACCGGGTGAGACCCCGGCGGGCCGCGCAAAACCCACAACCCGCCCCCCGCCACGAACCCAGACGCACATCCAGGGCTTCGCAGCAGGGGCGAGCCGCTGATCGGGCGGGTTCGGTGCCGCGCGGGCTCGGAGTTGTTGGATTAGGACGCGAGGAGCCGGACGGCCGGCGTCAGCAGGGGCGGCTTCGGCTTCGCTAGTGCTCGGGGAGCGCCCGCCCCGCCTTGGCGACCACGGGATGGAACCGCCGCTGGACTTGAGCGTGTTCGACTACGCGCAGCCCGCTGAGGCCAAGAACGCGAACACCGCGACAGGCCTTGTGAGGCGGGCCGCCGCGCCCGCCACCCGGGTCCGCAAGGCTTTGCCCCTTGTCACCCATGACGTTTCCCCGCCTGCGGGAATCGGGTGCGCAAAAGAAGCGAGGGATCAACTCGCGGGAGAATCCTGGGATGGCCTGACGCAGGAATTCTCTGCCGCGCGCTCAGAATTGATAGTCGACCTCGGTCGACTATCGCTGGCCGGCCACCAGGAGCAAGGCGGCTTTGGGAACGTGCCCCCGTGCGCCGCCCAGGCGATCCCGGTGGCGCGCGGACGGCATCGGGAAAGGCAGGGCGAATCCGGTGCTCTCAGAGGGCGAAGGCCTGGTTCAGGAGCGCCTCTTGTTCCACCGCGTGCTGGGAGTGGGAGCCGGTCGCCGGGGAGGCGGCCTCCGGACGGGAGACCACGTCCAGGCGGCGGCCGCCCAGCAGGGGCAGGGCCTTGCGGAGCAGGAAGCTCCAGGCGCCCTGGTTGGCGGGCTCGTCTTGGACCCAGACCAGTTTCGCGTCCGGGGCCAGGCCGCCCACTATGGTGTCGATCATCTCCTGGGTGAGCGGGTAAAGCTGCTCCAGGCGCACAATCGCGGTAGAGGCCTGGGCCGGGCTGTCCAGCTTGTTGCGACGGGCCAACAGGTCCCAGTAGAGGCGGCCGGAGCACAGCAGGACCCGCTTCGCAGCCGAGTTGGGGACCACCGGGTCAGCCAGGACGGGCTGGTAGGTGCCGGTGGTGAAGTCCTCGATCGAGGAGACCGCCTCCTTGCGCCGCAGGCCGGACTTCGGGGTGAACACGATCAGCGGCTTGCGCGGCCGGGCGTAGGCCTGCAACCGCAGAAGGTGGGCCAGGTTCGCGGGCGTGGTCGGCTGCGCCACCCGCAGGTTCTCCTCCGCGCACAGAGCCAGCCACCGCTCAATCCGAGCGGACGAGTGGTCCGGCCCCTGGCCCTCGTAGCCGTGGGGGAGCAGGTACACAACCGAGGAGTGCTGGCCCCACTTTTGTTCCGCGGAGGACACGAATTCGTCCGCGACCGTCTGCGCGCCGTTGAAGAAGTCGCCGAATTGGGCCTCCCACAAGACCAGGGCGTCCGGCCGTTCCACGGAGTAGCCGTATTCGAATGCTGCGATCGCGTATTCGGACAGCGCCGAGTCGTAAATGAACACCTTCGCCTGATGGTCTGACAGGAACCACAGGGGCGTCCATTCCGCGCCGTTGACCTTGTCGTGGAAGGTGACATGCCGGTGGGCAAAGGTGCCGCGGCGGGAGTCCTGGCCGGTCAGACGCACCGGAATGTCCTCCAGGAGCAGCGACCCGTAAGCCAGCATCTCGCCCATGCCCCAGTCGATCCCCCCGTTCTTCGCCATCTGGGAGCGCTTTTCCAGCAGCGAACGAAGCTTCGGGTGCACGGTGAACCCGGCGGGCGGGGCGACGAACACCTGGCCGACTCGTTCGATCACGGCCGGGCTGATCGAGGTCTTCCAGCCCATCAGCACGCCGGCGTCTTCGCGCTGCGAGGCGGGCAACTCCAAACCGTGCGAAGTCTCCGAAACGGTGCCCGCCTGCCGGGCTTCGACCTGGGCTTTGATGCCCTCGCGGGTCTCTGTGAAGGCCCGTTCCAGTTCGGATTGGAAGTGCTTCAACGACTGTTCCGCGTCTTCCAAAGTCAGGTCGCCGCGGGAGATCAAAGCCTCTGTGTACAGTTTCCGCACCGACCGTTTCTTGTCGATGTAGGAGTACATGACAGGCTGTGTCATTGACGGGTCGTCGCCTTCGTTGTGACCGCGCCGGCGGTAGGAGACCAGGTCCACCACCACGTCCACCTGGAAGTCGTCGCGGAAGGCGGCGGCGAGCATGGTCGCCTTGATGCACGCCTCCGGGTCGTCCCCGTTGACGTGGAAGATGGGGCAGCCGTAGCCCTTGGCCACGTCGGTCGCGTACTGGGTGGAGCGGGAGTCGACCGTGCCGACGGTGAACCCGACCTGGTTGTTGATGATGATGTGGACCGTGCCGCCGGTCCTATACCCGCGCAGGTTGTGGAGGTTCAGCGTCTCCATGACCACGCCTTGGCCGGCGAAGGCGGCGTCGCCGTGGATCAGGACGGGCACCACCGCGAACGCGGCGTCCGGACCCAAGTTGAGGCGGTCCTGCTTGGCGCGGGCAATGCCCTCCACCACGCCGTCGGCCGCCTCCAGGTGGGAGGGGTTGGCGGCCAGGTAGACCTGGATCTCGTTGCCCGCGGGCGACACGAACGGCCCCTCGGTGCCGAGGTGGTACTTGACGTCCCCGGAGCCCTGATAGGTGTCGCGGGCGTCCGGATTGTCCTCGAATTCGGAGAAGACCTGGCCGTAGGACTTGCCCGCAATGTTGGTCAGCACGTTGAGGCGGCCGCGGTGCGCCATGCCGATCACGACCTCGCCGGTGCCCTGGTCCGCGTAACGCGAAATCATGGCGTCCAGCACGGGGATGACGACCTCGGAGCCCTCCAGCGAGAACCGCTTGGCGCCCACGTACTTCGTTTGGAGGAAGGTCTCCAGGGCCTCGGCCTCGTTCAGTTTCGCCAGCGCGCGGATTTGGACGTCGCGCCCCAGCGGCTCGGCGGGCCGCTCCATCCGGTCCTGCAGCCACTGCCTTTGCGCCGGGTCCTCGATGTGCATGTACTCGACGCCGATCTTCCCGCAGTACGTGTCGCGCGCCAGTTGGATGATGTCCGCGAGCTTCATGGTTTCGCGCCCGCCGAACCCGCCCACGTTGAACACGCGCTCCATGTCCCAGATGGTCAGGCCGTAGGAGGAGAGCAGCAGGTCCTCGTGCCCGCGCTGCCGGTAGGCGAGCGGGTCGATGTCCGCCGCCATGTGCCCGCGCACGCGGTAGCCATGGATCAGCCTGGTCACGGCCGAGGTCTTTTGGTCGAAGGGCACCCGCGTGTCCTGCTCCCAGCGGATCGGTTCGTACGGGATCCTCAGGGACGCGAAGATGCGGTCGTAGAACCCGTCCTCACCCAGCAGTTTCCGGTGCATCAGCCGCAGGAACTCGCCCGACTGCGCCCCCTGGATGACCCGGTGGTCGTAGGTCGAGGTCAGGGTCAGCAGTTTGGAGATCCCCCAGTCGGACAGGTTCGCCTGGGCCGTGCCTTGGAATTCGGCCGGGTACTCCATGGCGCCCACGCCGACTATCACGCTTTGGCCCGGCATAAGACGGGGCACGGACGCGGAGGTTCCGATGCCGCCGGGGTTGGTCAGCGAACACGTCACGCCCGAAAGGTCGTCGACGGTCAGCTTGCCGAGGCGGGCGCGGCGCACCAAGTCCTCGTAGCCCGCCCACAACTCCGCGAACGTCAGCGTGTCCGCCTTCTTGATGGCGGGGACCAGCAATTGGCGGGAGCCGTCGTCTTTCTTCAGGTCGATGGCCAATCCCAGGTTGACTTGGGCGTGCTGGATCAACGCGGGCTTGCCGTCCTCAACGCCGTAGGCGGCGTTCATCTCCGGCATTTCCCGCATGGCCTCCGCCATGGCGAAGGCGATCAGATGCGTGAAGGAGATCCGTCCTCCCCGCGAGCGGGCCAGTTGGTTGTTGATCATGCCCCGGTTTTCGATCATGACCTTGGCGGGGACCTGGCGGATCGAGGTGGCGGTGGGCACACCAAGGGAGGTTTCCATGTTGACGGCGGTCCGCATGGGCGCGCCCCTGAGGATCCGGACCTGGTCTTCGGTGGGGACCTCGCCCGCCTCGGTCAGCGCGCGCGGCTCGGCGCTGGTGTACCGGGCGATCGCGGGCTGGGCGGCGGCGGCCGGGGCGGCGTCGTGGCTGAGGTCCACGGGCCGGGGGCGGTGCGGGGCGTCATCGGGGCGGACCGGTTCCGGCCTGGCGATCGGCACCGGCCCGCGTGGCGCCGCCGGCGCCGGGGCGGCGGGGGCGGCGCTGGCCTGGGCGTCCGCGTCCGCCTCCTTGCCGGCGTGCTCTTGAAGCCGCTGGCTGGACGGCCGGTAGTCCTCGAAAAAGTCCCACCACGCCCGGTCGACCGATTCGCGGTCCTCCAAGAAGCGCTGGTACAGGTCGTCGACCAGCCAGGCGTTGGCGCCGAATGCTTTGGGGCTGGGTGTGGAGGTTTCAGTGGTCACAGGAAAGACGACCTTTCGTGGGTCAGGCGCTCTTGGGTAAAGTGAAGGTAATAGGCCGAACGGGGCGGCTCCGCCATTGGCGCCCAACTGTTCGGCAGCGTGTGCGACACCCTTCGATGGTAACTCGTGGGGACGGCATCGGCCACTTGGAGTCACGGGTTGACCTGCGATAATGACTTAAGTCCTAACGGGGGCGTCGAGGGGCGGTCAAAGCTGCTCCAATCGAGAGGGGACAAACCGTCAAGTTGGGTCAACGTTTGCTGATGTCAAACCAACCGTTGACTATCTGGGTAAAGCAAAGGCAATTTCGCCCACGGCACCCGCGCGCCGCGCCGAGGCCGGGGCCGGCGGGTCCGCCAATCGGGGCCGGACAACGGCCTCAGGCCACCCGCCTCACGACACGTCGCGGCGGAACTGCGCCGCGTAGCCGACTCCGGCCAGGACAACCGCCCAGCCGACCATGACGACCACGGCCCAACCCCACGGGAGCGCGCCAGTGCTTGTGCCCATAACCTCGTAAAGGCTGGTGCCCTGGATGGCGTCGCCGACCGATCCGGGCAGGAAACGGGTCCAAGCCCAATCCTGGTTGATCATGGGTGGCAGCGTGCGGAGGATCGGCTCCAGGGCCTGGGTCTCCGCGAGGACCACCACGATCAGCGCGACCTGGTTGGTGATGAGGGAGCCCAAGCCCACGCCCACGCTGGCCCACAAGGTGAAGTCAATGAGCGCCCGCCCAAGGAAGGACCAGGTGCTCGCCTGGCCCAAACCCGCGTCGCCGCCCATGAGCTCCAGGACCAGCGCGGCAGGCAAAGCGGTCGCGGCCACGCAAACCAATCCGTACAGGAAACCCATCGGCAGCGAGGCGATCATTTTGGCGCCAAGCACAACGTAACGGCGCGGGTCGGCCAAGAAAGTCGGCGTAATGGTCTTGTGGCGGTATTCCTGCGTCACCGACAACGCGCCAATCAGGAGCGGGAACGCGTAGGCGAACGAACCGGCCATTGAATAGATCATCCTGGCCAGCGCGCCGCCCTCCGGAAGGAGCGGACCGGCCTCCATGGTCGCGCCGCCTTGCGACGTGATCTCGGCGGTTGACCGCAGGGCCATCTCGAAGGAAAAGGACATCAGCAGGCCCATGAACGCCAAGTACCCGGCGGCGCAGATCATCAGGATCCACCACATGCGGGTGGAAAAGAGCTTCCGGAATTCAGACTTCAGCGCCGCGGTCATTTCAGGCCACCGCCTTCGGTCAACTGGAAGAAGACTTGTTCCAGGCCCGCCACCTGGGTGGCCAGTTGCGTCAGCGCCAGGCCTGCGGCGAAGGCGGCCTGGCCTATGTCCGCTGCGGTTGGGCCGGTGATCATCAGCGTTCCATCCGGTCTGGGGGTGGCCGGCCAGCCGCGCTGGGCGGTTAACCGCTCCAGGCCGCCTTGGTCGGACGCCGCCACGACTGTCTGCGGCTGGGCCAGTCCGCGCAGCTCGGCCAGCGATGACTTGTGGACAAGTCTGCCCTTGGCGATGATCACCACGTCGTCAACCGTGTTCTCCACCTCGCCCAGCAGGTGGGAGGAGATCAGGATGGTGCGGCCCTGCGCGGCCATGGCCCTCAGCAGCGAGCGCATCCACGAGATGCCTTCCGGATCCAGCCCGTTGGTCGGCTCGTCGAGCAGGAGGACGGCTGGGTCGCCGAGCAGGGCCGCCGCCAACCCGAGCCGTCCCCGCATGCCCATGGAAAACTGGCCGACCCGCCGTTTGGCGTCCGATTTGAGCCCCACCAACTCCAGCACCTCCAAGCAGCGCTTGTCGCTGACGCCGACCTCCGGGGCCAGCGTCTTCAGGTGCGCCAGGGCGGTCCTGCCGGGGTGGAAGGAGGACGCCTCCAGGGCCGCGCCGATCTGACGTCCCGGTTTGAGGATGGCGGCGTAGGTCTTGCCGTCGAATGTCACAGCCCCCTGAGTGGGGCTGATCAGGCCCAGAGCCAGCCGCAACGTGGTCGTCTTGCCCGCCCCGTTGGGGCCCAGGAAACCAGTCACGCGGCCCGGTTCGACCTCGAAGCTGAGATCCTCCACGGCCGTCAGCGAGCCAAATCGCTTGGTCAGGTGCGCCACTTCGATCACGCCTTCCACCCTACGTGATCAACCG